>DMYM01000463.1:0-5346 GCA_003483645.1 Verrucomicrobiales bacterium | reverse complement strand
CCCTTGGGCGGGTTCTGGGCGTGGAGGGCGAGGGTGGCGCTGAGGAACGCGCCGAGCGGGAGGAGCCTGGATTTCATAGGATGCGGTGAGGTTGGAGTGTCGGGTCTGCGGACTGCGGGCCCCTGAGGGCGGGGGGGGGACGGAACGCTTCATCTGGTCCCTGAGCATTACGGATGGCGGAAGAGGATCTGGCAAGAAACTCGGCGGATTTTATCCTCCCCCGTTCAGCTCTTGGTCCACGGAGCGCGGGCATTCGTGGTGATCTCCTTATCCAGCGCCTCCATGCGCTGGCGGAGGCCTTTCACGACGTCCGGGTGCTGCTCGACCACGTTGTTTTGCTCGCCGAGGTCCTTGCTGAGATCGAAGAGAAATACTTGGCTGGAATTTGCCGGAGTGTTCTTGTTCTTGTTCCTCCGGGCCCGCGGGGTTTTCACGAGCAACTTCCAGTTGCCCTGGCGAATCCCCTGCAGCTCTCCGCGGGAAGTATAATGGAGGAACTCGTCGCGGGGAGACTTCTTGGCTTTGCCCATCCAGAGAGCAGACACATCCAGGCCATCGATTTTTTTTCCGGTCGGTAGGGGGGTGTCCGTGATCGCCGCGATGGTGGGGAGAATGTCGATCGTGCCGGTCAGCTCACCGCAGATCGTTCCGGCCGGGATGCCCGGGCCGCGCATGAGACAAGGCACGCGCTGGCCCCCCTCGAAGGTGGAGCCCTTGCCGTCCCGGAGCGGACCGGCGGACCCGCCATGATGCCTGAAAGGCAGCCAGGGCCCATTGTCCGTGGTATAGATCACGTAGGTCTTCCCGGTGAGTTTTAACTCATCGAGAACATCGAGCAGACGGCCCACCTCGGTGTCGATGTGCTCGATGGTGTTGATGTAGGCATTCTTCGGATCGGGATCGCGGACGTCATCCGGGACATAGAGCGGGATGTGGGGCATGGAGTGGGGGAGATAAACGAAGAACGGCCTGTCCCGGTGGGCCTTGACGAAATCGATAGCCTTCTGGGTGTAGCGCCGGGTGACGGTTCGCTGGTCGACCGGCAACTCGACGATCTTCTCGTCTTCGAACAAGGGGGTCTTCCACTTCGTGAGCGTCGACTTCGGATCGTTCCACAGGAGGTCCATCCCTTGCACCCCTCCCTGGGGCTTCCCCTTGTTGTCGGGATGGTTCATGTCGTTCGAGTAGGGAATCCCGTAGTAGGTGTCGAAGCCGTTGGAGGTCGGGAGCACTTCCGGGTGGTGTCCCAGATGCCATTTACCGAAGCACGCGGTGGCATAGCCCTGTGACTTGAGATGATCGGCGATGGTGTGCTCCTCCGGGTGCAGCCCCTTCTTCGATGCCGGGAAGAGGACGTGCTGGTGCATCCCCACGCGTTTTGGGTAGCATGCCGTCAGCAGCGCCGCCCGCGATGGGGTGCACACCGGCGATGCCACCATGAAGCTCGTGAATTTCCGGCCCTCGGTGGCGAGCCGGTCGATATTCGGGGTCTTGATGGTCTTCGATCCGAAACAACTCAGGTCGCCATAGCCCTGGTCGTCGGCGAAAATAATGATGAAATTCGGGTTGGCGGCCTGCGTGAAGCCGGTCGCGAGAGCGACGGAGGCCAGGACCGGGAGTAAAAGCAGCAGATTCAGAGGACGGCTTAGCATGGTTCGGGAGGTTCGTTGTTTTGCAGGATACAGGATTGAGGGACGTTCACGCTGAACGCCTGGAGATGCAGGGGTATGGTCTGATTTCATTAGGATCTCCGCGGAGCGCAAGATCCGATTGGGCGGGTTGCATCGCGGGAGGCCCGGGGGGCAGGAAAAACCTGCAGGGCCGAAATAACGGGCTGGGACTGGCCCCTTCCCGGGGTTCCATGGGACCGGGCGGGATGCCTGCCAGGAAGGTTGGGCGGCACGGCCTCTTTGTTCCGGATGGTGCGGGGTGACGGACTCGAACCGCCGACCCACTCGGTGTAAACGAGTTGCTCTACCAACTGAGCTAACCCCGCATCATGGAATTCGGCCGCGGGAGGATGCCCGTTCCATTGGTCAGCGCAAGACCTTCCGGTGGTTTTTCGGCGGCAGCCAGGCGCCGGATCCTAGCCCAGCTCATCCCCGAATTCACTGTCGCCGGTTTGGTCGAAGTCAACTTCACGCACCCGCTTCTGCTCGCGAAGAATTTCGACGTGTTCCCGGAGCCTCTCGCGGACCTCCATCGCGTCTTTGATGGCGGTGAGGACGGGGTTGGGATGGGTGCGGTCGGAGGTTTCCAGAACGACGTTGCCAAGCCCGAAGAGCCGTAGCCAGAGTGGGCGCAGGACCCTTGTGTCCTTTACGCGATAGAGCTCGATTTCGTCGATATCCTGGTTCAGGACCCCCTGGATCAGCCTGAGGCGCTCGCTCGTGATCTCAAAGCGCTGGCAGCGGACCACCAGCCACTTCCAACCGGCGAGGAGGCCGCACGGGATGGCCCCGAGAGAAATGGCCCCGTGGAGCTTATCGCCCACCACCAGAAAAAGAACCCCCATCAGGGCACAAGCCGCGAAAGTGGGGAGATTCACGATCTGGGACGGCCCTCCCTTCCAGACAGTTGTTTCCGTTGGATTGCTCACGACGGCATCCTTTGCTGTCCGCCCGGGCTTTTCAAGGCGTTTGGCAATCCCGGCCGACTTTAGCGGAGGGGAGGTCCGTTCCCCGGGATGCAGTTCCTTCAGAGCAGTTTCGCGCGAGCCGCCTCCAGGAGTTCATCCTTTTGCTGACGGTCCGTTCCCGCTCCGCGGGCCATGTCGGGTTTGCCCCCGCCCTTGCCGCCCACGATGGGGGCAAGGTTCTTGATGAGGTTGCCCGCGCCGTGGCCGGCCTTGTTGCCGTCCGCCCCGCAGAGGGCCCCGAGGTGAAGCTTTTCACCGTCGTCCACCACCAGAAAGGCGGCCTGGCTGAACTGGAACTTCTTGAGGCCGTTGAGCAGTTCCTGCAGAAGGGCAGGGGAGCCCTCAAGGGATTCCACCAGATTGGAGCCGACGGCGCCGCCCTCCACCAGGCCGGCCAGGAAGGCGTCGGCCTGTCGCGCAGCGGTGGCGGTCCGGGCCTTCTTGAGGGCCTTTTCGGCCTCCACCGCGGTGGCCTTGATCTGGGCGGCCCCGGCGTCGTCCGGGGCACTGAAGACCTCCGCCCCGAGAGCTTCCAGCGCTTCGTTGGCAGCCGCCAGCTTGGCAAGGGCCGCACGCTCTTCCTCGCCTTCCTTCTCGGCCCGCTCGGCGAGGTGAGCTTCCGCGGCCGCACCGCACACGGCTTCAATCCGACGGGTGCCGGCTGCGATGGCTTCCTCCTTCCGGATCCTGAAGAGGCCGATCTCCCTGGTGTTGCGGACGTGCGTCCCACCGCACAACTCCATCGAGTAGCCATTGAGGGCCAGGGTCTCCCCTCCGATCTGGACCACGCGCACGTGCTCGCCGTATTTGTCGCCGAAGAACTGCATGATGTCCCCCCGGCCCTGGATCTCGCGGTAGGGGACCTCCTTCCAACTCACCGGTTCGCCAGCCTCGATGCGGGCATTCACCATTTCCTCGATTGCGGAAATCTGTTCCGCGGTTACCGCGCTGGAAGTAAAGTCGAAGCGCAGGCGGTCCTCCGCCACCAGCGAACCCTGCTGGGTGGCTTCTGCGGAAACAACTTGGTGGAGTGCCCAGTGCAGGAGATGGGTGGCGCTATGGTGGGCCTCGATGGGCCGTCGCCGGGCGGCGTCGAGCCGGAGGGTGATCTTATCGCCGGGCTTGAGAGCGCCGGCCTGGCTCTCCGGAACGCCGTGGGCGCGGGCCCCTCCGATCTGCTGGACGCCCACCACCGGCATTTCGCGTCCGGCAAGGACGAGAGATCCAGTATCACCAACCTGGCCGCCCATCTCGGCATAGAAAGGGGTGCGGTCCGTGATGATCCACTGCAGATCCTCCTCGGTGTGTTCCTCGAGCACGGTGGCTTCGCACTCGTCCTGCTCGAACCCGACGAACTCGGTGACGACATCGGTGGCGATGTCGAGGGCGGAAACGATCTCGGACTTCTGGGCGTCGCGGGCAAGTTGCCGGGCCTGTTCCATGAGTTCCTCGAAGCGGGATATATCGAGGTCGATTTTCCGTTCGCGGCAGAGTAGTTGCGTGAGGTCGAGCGGAAAACCGAAGGTGTCGTAGAGCTTGAACGCGGCGTCGCCCGGAAAGATGCCTTGGGAGAGTTTGGCGATCTCGTCCTCGAAGAGCTTCAAACCCCGGTCGAGGGTTTCGTTGAAGCTGCGCTCCTCACGTTTCAGGGTGTCCACAATGATTGACTCCCGCCCCCTCAATTCTGGGAACACATCCCCCATCTGGCTCACCAGAGTGTCGACCAGGGCCGTGAGGACGAATTCATCACCGGTGAATCCCAGCGACCGCCCGTATCGCACCGCCCGCCGCAGGATGCGCCGCAGGACGTAGTTGCGTCCGGTATTGCCCGGCAGAATGCCGTCCGCGATCGAAAAGCTGAGGGTGCGGAGATGATCGGCGATGACCCGGAAAGCCACCGCCGTCTTCACCACCTCGTCCTGGTTCTCCGTACCCGGTTCGGGATAAACGTCCTCATATTCCTTCCCGCTCAACCTCTCGAGAATGTCGAAGATCGGCCGGAAGACGTCGGTGTTGTAGTTCGACGGCTTGCGCGAGAAGTCGGTGAAGCCCTTCGTGTTCTGGATGATCGAGCAGGCGCGTTCGAAGCCCAGGCCGGTGTCGACGTGCCTGGAAGGCAGATCGCGGAAGCTGCCGTCCACCTCGGCATTGAACTGGATGAAGACCAGGTTCCAGATCTCGATACACTCGTCGCTGCCCCTGTTGACTAGGGCGCCCTTCGTATCGCCCGCAGCGGTGAGATCGACATGCAGTTCCGAGCACGGTCCGCACGGTCCGGTCTCGCCCATCATCCAGAAGTTGTCGGCCTTGTTGCCGTCGACGATGTGTGCGTCCGGATCGCAGTCAGCCTTCTCGAAGAGGACCCTCCAGTGGTCGTAGGCCTCCTGGTCGAACTCGGCCGGGTCGCCCGGGCCGGGACGATAGACGGTGGCGTAAAGGCGTTCGGGAGGAAATCCCCACCGCTCCACCATCAACTCCCAGGCCCAATGGATCGCCTCCTCCTTGAAATAATCCCCGAACGACCAGTTTCCCAGCATCTCGAAGAAGGTGTGGTGGCAGGAGTCCTGCCCCACGTCCTCAAGGTCGTTGTGCTTGCCACCCGCCCTGATGCATTTCTGGGTGTCGGCGGCCCGGGGCGGATCGTAGAGAGCCTTGTCGGTGCCCAGGAAGTAGGGCACGAACTGATTCATGCCGGCATTGGTAAAGAG
>DMYM01000320.1 GCA_003483645.1 Verrucomicrobiales bacterium | reverse complement strand
GTGAATTCCGGGGCGGCTACCATCGAGGAAAACGACCTCCCGGATTACCTCAGGAACGAGACGTCCGCCGTCGACGAGCAGGCACCCGCCCTCCTCGTGCAGGCCCTCGACAGCTGGCTCGATTCCCGCCTCCAGGAAGAGGAAGAGACGGTTTACCGTGATCTTGCCGAAACCCTTGAAGCCACCCTTATCCGCCGCCTGCTTGATCGCTATGACGGCAAGCTGGCCCGTATGGCCTCCGCTCTCCACGCCAACCGGACGACCCTGCGACGCCGCCTGCAGAATTCCTGACTGCTCAGTTCGTGATCAGCAACTGATCAAAACCTGCTCCCGATTCAAATACCGGAAGCACCCCGTCTCGAACACCTTGTCTTCCCAGGCACCCGTGGCCACCGTCCCCGGCATGCACCACCTGCTGCCTGCCCGCATCCGGAACCTCTCCCCCAGGTTCCCGCAGACAGCAACCTGCGTGGTCCTGACCGTCTCGCTCTGGTCCGCAGCCCCGACTCCCCGGCTCCGGGCGGCTGAAACCCTCCTCCTGCCGGAAACCGTCGTGACTGCCAGCCGGACTGATGAGAACTCCCTGCAGTCCATGAGCTCCATCGGGGTGGTCACCGCCGAACAGTTCCAGCAGCAGGGCTATCGGACCATTCCCGAGGCTCTCGCCAACACTCCCGGGGTGATGGCCCAGAAGACCACCCACGGGCACGGCAGTCCCTTCATCCGCGGCTTCACCGGACGGCAGAACCTCCTTCTCGTCGACGGAATACGCATCAACAACAGCACCTACCGCAGCGGTCCGGTACAATACTGGAACACCGTGGACGGCTTCTCCATGGATCGCCTCGAACTGGTCCGCAGCCAGGGGTCCGTGCAGTACGGCAGCGACGCCCTGGGCGGCACCATGAACATCCTCACGGCCGGGACTGGATTCCTTAACGCTGATCCGGGCTGGTTTCACCGGGGAAGTGCCCAATACCGCTTCGACACCAACAGCAGCAGCCACGTTGGTCGCCTTGAAACCCGCTTTGGTGAGGGCGGAGTGTGGGGGGCCTCCCTCGGGGTGACCGGGAAGGATTTCGGCGACATCCGCGACAGCGGAGTGGGACGAATGAAAAATACCGGCTACCCGGAGCAGAATCTCGATCTCAAGGTCGAGGCTCTTCTCAATCCCAGCACCACGGTCACCTTGGCTCACCAGTATCTCAACCAGGACGATGTCTGGCGGTGGCACAGCACCATCTTCAATGACACCCCCTGGAACGGCACCAGGACAGGCTCCTTCCCGGTCCGGATCTACGACCAGGAACGCAGCCTCACCTACCTCAAGGTCGCCGGCGAATTGCAGGACGGCCCGGTGCAGAACTACAGCGCCACCCTCTCCTTCCAGCGCTCCCAGGACAGCGAGTTCCAGAACCGCAGCCCTGCCGATATCCGGAACCAGGTCATCGACGTGGACACCTACGGAATCAATATCCAGCTCGAGAGCGAACTGCTCGGTGGTGATCTGGTCTATGGCCTCGACTACTACCGGGATGAAATCGACTCCGCCGGGACCCGCACCGGCCGTGATCCCCGCAGCCGCCGCCCGGTGGCCGACGATTCGACCTACCATCTCTTCGGGGCCTTCGCCCAGTTGCGCCGTCCGGTCACCGGGAACCTGGAAGCCACCGTGGGCGCCCGCCTGACCCACGCCGAGGCTGATCTCGGGAAGGTCTGGGATCCTGCCGGTGGAGTCGACATCTCCGCCCGCGACGACTGGACCAACGTGGTCTTCAATGCCCGCGCCCTCTACCGGCTCAGCGACAGCTGGAACCTCTACGGTGGAGCGAGCCAGGGATTCCGGGCACCCAACGCCAACGATCTCAGCGGCAACATCACCTCCCGCAGCAGACAGCAGCAACTCGGCTCCCTCGACCTTGAACCCGAAAAGTCGTGGACCTTCGAGGTGGGATCGCGCTTCACCAACGACACCGTGAGCCTGGGGGCGGCCGGCTTCTGCACCCTGGTCGATGACCTGATCATCAGCGTGCCCGCCGCCCCGGGTGGCAACACGGTGTCGGCCGCCAACGCCCAGGAAGCCGAAATCGTGGGCCTGGAACTGGAAGCGGCCGTGCGCATCCTCGAGAACCTCACCCTCTCCGGTCAGCTCTCCTGGCAGGATGGTGAAACCACCAGTCCCGCCTTCCTCGGCGGTCCCGGCGTGGACGCACCGGTCAGCCGTCTTTCACCCCTCGTGGGCAGCGTGGCCCTGCGCTACGACTCCCCCGATCAGCGCTGGTGGGTGGAAGGGCGGATCACCGCCGCCGCCAGGCAGAACGAGCTCAGCGCCCGCGACCAGGACGACACCCAGCGCATCCCCCCCGGGGGAACTCCCGGTTACCTCGTGGCCTCGGTCCGCGCCGGGGTGCAGGTCACCGAGAGCCTCGAACTGAACGCCGCCCTCGAGAACATCACTGATGAGGACTATCGCATCCACGGCTCGGGCGTGAACCAGCCCGGCATTAACGCCATCATCGGGGGGAAACTGAGCTGGTAAGCCGGGGCCTCCCTCCCCATCACCTCCCTGCCATTGACCGCGAGGCTGTCCAGGCCAAACCCGTTCAGTCAGAGGGTCCACTCCTTGCGGTAGGGACGGTGGAGGAGGCTGCTGGCCCCCGGGTGGTCCGGGATCTCGCCGGTCAGGGGATCGTAGTGGAAGGGCTCGCCCACGATCCCGGCAATGTTAGCAAGTTGAATCAGTTCGGTGAGCGGACCGCCGATCGCAAAGCTCGAGAAGGCCTCCCCCTTGCCCTTGCAGGCCTCGATCCACTCGCGGTGGTGGCCGACGCCCCGGGGAATGGTCCTGGGCGGTTCCTTGATCTCCGCCTTGTTCTTGGACAGGAGTTCCGAACTCGTGTTCCAGGGATTGGATGAGTAGATGCTCGCCTTCGAACCGATGAGCAGGGCGCCATAGGAGTCGGCTTTCCTGCCATGGAGCAACTCCGGCCCCGGGCGCATCTCAACCCCGCTCGAGACCGTCAGCTTGACCGGCGGGAGATCACCGCGGGCGGGCACGTGGAAGTGGACGCGGGTCGACGCCGGATAGCCTTCCGCGTGCACCCCGGTGGCCTCCCCCTCGATCCGAATCCGGTTGGCATCCTTGGCCCCACCCGCCACGGGCTCCCAGAGTTTCCCGAGGTCCAGGCAGCGGAAGAGAAAGTTTCCAGTGTGACAGCCCATGTCGCCCAGGCCCCCGCTGCCGAAATGACGCCAGCCCCGCCAGATGAAAGGGAGATAGCCGGGATGATAGGGCCGCTCGGACGCGGGCCCGAGCCAGAGATCCCAGTCGAGTTCCTTCGGTACCGGGGGTGTGTCCTTGGGACGGGTCATGGTCTTACTGCCATCCCCCACCCAGAGGTAGGCCTCGCGGATGGAACCGGCCGTTCCGGCCTCGCCCCACTCGGTGGCGCGCCGCACTCCCTCGGATGCCGAGCCCTGGTTTCCCATCTGGGTCACCACCTTGTGCTTTGCGGCGGTCAGACGCATCATCCGGGCCTCGAACACGGTGCGGGTCAACGGCTTTTCGCAATAGACGTGCTTGCCCTGCTTCATGGCCCCGACCGCCGCCACGGCATGGGTGTGGTCCGGGGTGCACACCACCACCGCGTCGATCT
>DMYM01000103.1 GCA_003483645.1 Verrucomicrobiales bacterium | reverse complement strand
CGCATGGCACGCCATTTGTAGTGATCCTCCCCGAGCCATAGGTCGGTGATGTTCTCCCAGCGTTGATTCTTGGCCACCTCGCGTGGCGAGAGGTGGGTGTGGTAGTCGATAATCGGCTGAACTGCAGCCACATCGTGGAAGAGGCGCTCGGCGGTTCCGCTGTGGAGGAGGAAGTTGTCGTCCAGAAAGGCGCGCGGCATGCAGGGACGTTAGGGGTCTCCCCAGAGGGAGGGAACCGCAATCTTCACTCGTCTCCGGGATTCGGGCCTCTTGTCTTCAGGTGGTTCCGTTCGTTAATGGGAGCGCTCTGCAACGAGCCGGTAGTAGTGCCCCTGACCTCTGTGTTGGTCGGAGAAACTTTCCACCCGGGGATTTGGTTGCGACTCGATGGCGCCCCGTTCAGACCAGTTGAAGAGGTCGGAGCTCCCCTCGATGGTGTAGCGGATTCCAGGCCGGGCATTGAACTCCAGGGTGAAGACCGCGCCGTCGTGCCGGGCGGAGGAGAATTGCAGGAAGCTGGTGGGGTCAGCGGGGTCGGTATCGCTGCGGTATTCGTAGAGGTTCGAACGACGGTCGCCGTCGAGATCAAGGGTGGCATCGGCAGCGGAATCCGGATCGAGGCCCTTTGCGATCTCCCATGCATCAGGCATTTCGTCGCCGTCCCGATCGGAGTTTGGATTCTCGGTGTTGGACGTGCCGGCTGACTGGAAGGGCAGAGAGCCAATGGTTGAGCCGCCATCGGCCTGGCGCCCGGAGGAGACGCCGGATTCCTCCACCCCCCAGGTCACTTCATTAATAATGGTGTTCCGGTTCGACTGGTAGAGTCGAAGGGTTTCTCCGAGGGAGTCGAGACGGAAGGGGAGATGACCGGGACCGGCTTCGCCGTCGGCGAGGTAGGCAACGAATCCCTCCGGACCGATGAAGCTGAGTGGGGGGATGGAATACTGGTCGATGCCGGAGATGCTGAGGTCGTCGGTCAGGCCCAGGCCTGCCAGTGCGACGGGACGGGAACCGGAAAGATTGAAGAGTTCCACGAAGTCCTCCTGGCCTTCCCCTGGATTGGTCAGCCACTCGTTGATACGCAAGCCGGAGGTGCTGGCGAGGGCGGCATTGCCCGAATTGACGGTTCCGGCAGTCGGGCTGGCGAGAAGCTGCCATGTGCTGTTGCTTGCACGACCGATCGTCCATCCGGCGATCTGTGCACCGTAAAACACGCGGTCAAGTTCCCGTCCGTCGCTGTTGAAGAGATAGACCTGGCTGCCCCGGGGGGGCAGGAGATTGCCGGTATTGAGATTAGCCGGATGGTCGGATGCCGGTCGGGAGGGATCGCAGGAGATGACCAGGTAGCCATTACCTGGAATTTCAAGCGGGTCGGGGAAGGTCCACCGTGGACCGTCCCGATCGTCAATCACAAGTGCGTGGCCGCCAAGGGATTGGGGCTGTGCAAGTGTGTTTCGGAGTTCAATCCAGCCGGCCCCTTCTCCAGGATGGCCGGCCAGGAGTTCATTCAGACGCAAGCCGCTGTTCAGGGCGAGGTAGTTGGAGGTGCCGGGGCTGGACGACTCGTTGAACACGCGAATGCTGCTGCTGCCATCCGGGTAGCGTCCGCCGGAGACGTCCTCTGCCTGGGCGCTGTAATTGACACTCTCGATCTCCAGGCCGTTTTCGTCGATGAGAATGAGGGATCCTCCTTCGGCCTGCAGGCGGAGATCCAGGTGTTCTGCGCCGCTCTGCTCGTCTGCCCACAGGCGGAGATGACTCCTGGGGGCGAGGAAGGAGAGGTGGCCGTAACGGGCAGTGGCAGCACCGTTGCGAACGTGAACGTTCTGCAGGGCGACCGGTTTATCGGGATCCTTGTTGTAGAGTTCGAGCCAGTCGGAACTGCCCGGGATGCGGTTGCTCATCCACTCGTTGAGGGAGAGAGCTCCCTGTGGCGCGAGAGATATGGCGGAGCCATTTCCAGATTCGGGGGTGGGATTGCTGAGGAACCAGCCGGAGTCACCCAGGTTGAGGGAGAGGTCGGGAACCTGGAGTCCGAAGGTGAAGGCGTCTACCCGTGCTCCGTGGGCATCAGTGAGGTAGAGAGTCCCCCCGGTGGAATTCAGGGAGAACCGGCTGTTCAGGCCCGGGAGATTCGGATTTTCCGAACACCAGATGACGAGGTCACCATTCCCATCGATCTGTGCGCCGGGAGGGAAGGGGAACTTCCCAAGGGTGGCCCCATCGTCGCTGAGGCTCCATCCGTCGAGGGAGACTGGAGTGGGCCGTGGATTGCGGAGTTCAATGAAGGCGGGAAACTCGCCACCGTGGGGGAGGGCGTTCCGGTTGTCGGCCAGCACTTCGCTTATGATGATGGCAGGCAGGGGAGAAGCGGGGTCAGATTCGCCTGGACTGCCGTTAATGTCCGAACTGGCGGACCAGTTGGCGGGGCTGTGGGGATCGCCGTCGGGGTTGGTCAGGACGAGGGAATGTCCTTCGCCATCTGCGGACGGAGCCCAGCCTTCGTCGTCGTCGTAGCGGACGGAGGTGATGGTGTTGCCGATCCCGTCCTCCAGAGTGAGGGTTTCCCCGCCATTGGAGAGTCCGCCGGTGAAGGTTCCGTAGACCACGGTTCCCGGATAGCGGGCAGCAAAGGCTTCCAGATCGTCATTGGAAGCGAGAACGAGTCTCCCGCCCGGAGCGAGAATGGCATCATCCGGGAAGGTGAATGTTATTCCGCGAAGCTCCATCTGGGTCAAGTCGACAGGCAGGGTGCCGAAGTTCTCCAATTCCACGAACTCGAGAGAGTTGGGACCGTCCGGATTGTACATGATTTCGCTGAAGCGGAGGGTCGGGACATCCGGCTCACTCAGGAATACAGCTTCCGTCAGGGCGCTCCATTCACCATCGTTTTGAAGTGTCCGGGCTTTGATCTGCTGGGACTGGGTTATGCGGAATGATCCTTCATACCTGATCGCCGATGGGGAGGTCTCGGTCGGGGTAACAACAGTGTCGCTACCTTCGAGCATCACGGAATGGAGGAAATCGGAACTTGTCAGGCCGTAATTCAACCCATGGATTGCGAGAATATTATTCCCCGCTGATTTCAGCTCGCCGATGAAATCGCTGACATTAAAGCTGAGCAGTTCGACAGCCGAAGAATCGGGATTGGCCCCTTCGGCAGAAGAATTCCACGCAAGGGTGGCGGGAGCGTTCGAACTCGTGATGCGGATGCCGTTGAGGTAAGCGACGAACCCGTCATCAAAGCGGACCCGTAACTGCAGGGAGTTGATCTCCTCTATGTCGCTGGCTGTCACAGTGAAAGGGATGCGGATGTAGCAGGAGGCATTCTGGTTGTTCATTTCCGCCTCGACATCGATGTTGATGAGGCTGTCGTAGGTCGTCTGTTCGTCATATCCGACCCCACCTGTTCCCAGGGTCCAGGCTCCATCATTG
>DMYM01000541.1 GCA_003483645.1 Verrucomicrobiales bacterium | reverse complement strand
CGTGTTGCTGCCTGTTTCCGGTGCAATGGTGAGGGGGCTGGTGTAGATGCTCCCACTGGAAGCGGTCGGCTTCGATCCGTTGGTGGTGTAGCGGATCTGTGATCCCGCGATGGTCGGAGTGAGGGTCAACCGGAGGGGGCCGCGGTAGTATCCGCGCTCCTGGCTGAAGGTCACCTCGTTGAGAATCTGCTCAGCAATCTCGCTATTTGCCGCCCCGGGGGTGGGCGACTGGAAGAAGCCGAGCGCAGTGGCGGTGGGATTGGGTCCGTAGGAGACATCCACGAACTGATCGCCGAAGTCGATCTGGTCCGCGATGGTCACTCCGTCCGGTTTGACCAGGGCGAGATACTCTCCCCCGCTGTCGAGCTGGAAGTTGGTGTGCAGGGGATCGCCATTGGTCGGCTTGCGGTTTTTCCCGGAGGCGAAGATCACGAGATACTGGTTCGCTGCGATGGTGATGGCCGGAAACTGCCACTTGGTGAGATCGTTGGGATCATCCGTGAGGTGCCAGCCATTCATGCTGGCCGCGCCGGCCTGCTCGTTGAAGATTTCAAACCAGTCGCTTTCATCGTTGTCTTCGTCGACATGACTCCCGCCGTTGCTGGCCATGATCTCATTGATGCGCAACGAGGGCTCCGAGATATCGAGAACAAAACTCTGCTCCACACTCAGTCCCGAGAGGTCGGTGCTGCGTACCCGGAAAGTCACCTGGGCTCCACCGCCCGGCAGTGGATCAGCCACTCGCACCCATTGCTGATCGATGCTGAAGAGATCGTTGTGACCGTCTCCGGCACCGGAGACCAGGGCGTAGGTAAAGGCATCGAGCGGATTCGGGTCAGTGGTGCTGAGCTGGCCGGCGGGCGTGCCGATAATTGCCCCGGAGCTGATCGAGGTAGCGCTGAAGGCGATCTCGGTGGGAGCCAATTCCTGCACCAGGCTCAGCACGAAGTCCTGCTCCAGAAATCGCGCGGGATCCTCCGCATCCGTCGTTCGCACCCGCACGTTGTAACTTGTCCCGGGACCGTCACCCGCGAAGTTGTGAAGCCCGGGGACGATGGTGTCGTCCAGGATCTCGAACTTGTCGTTGTCGGCCGCGGCTCCCTCGAGCGAATAGATGTGAGTCGCGTTGCGCTTGAGATCGATGGTGCTCAACGATCCCACTGCGGCGGTCTGGGTATCGAAGAAGGTGCTGGTCGAAAGGGTCAGGCTTTCTGGCGTGGGCGGAATCGTGATCTCCGCGATGGTGAAGGCCTGCAGAATGGGATTGTTGTCCGATCCCATCGCCCCCTGACCTCCGATGTTCTGCTGCATCTCCACATTCAAGGTGGTGTCACCGGCAGCCAGATTGAAGGGCACGATGTAAGCAAAGCCGTTGCTGGGGCTCCACGAACCGTCCCCTTCCGAACTGAAGTCGTCGACCGCCAGTTGCCCTTCGATCCCGATATCCCAGCGCCGATCCCGATTGGCCCCTTCGTTGAAGAGCATCTGGAGCTCGTACTCGATGCCCGGGGTGAGGCCGGTCACCGTGACACTCACCGGATTGGGCGCCTGCGTCCAGCGGATGTCCCGCATGATCTCCTCCAGGTTGGCCACGGAGCTTGCATCCGCTCCGGAGTAATCCGGGCGGCTTGTCCAGCCGTCAATGGAATGGCTTGCCGTGACCGTGACATTGGGCACAGCACTCTTGTCGGTCTCGAAGAGGACGCCGTTCACCATGCGATCCGAGTCCCCGAAAACATCGATGGCCACCACCACTCGGTTGGGATCCAATTCCAAATCGTCCGGTCCGCTGAATTCTCGAATCTCTCCGATGTGGGCGACCGTATCAGCGCTGAGGCCGCCAGGACCGATCAGGCAGAGCGAGAGGATAAGGTGGGCCAAGCGGGATCTTCTGGGGATCGAGGACATGTCAGTGGGGGTGACTCTCCGGGGGATGCCGTTGACAATCAAGCGGCAGGGAACTCAAAAAGATTCCTTGAAATCCTCTTCAGGTAAAGGGGTTTCTCCGGTCCCGGTCTCCTCCCCGGGGCATTACCGCCTCGCCGTCTCCCGCTATTCTTCGGTCACCGTCAGGAGAGCATTCACGGTGGCGTCTTCGACCACCTGCTTCCTGCCGGAGGGCCATTGCACCGTCACCCGTTCGACCGAGCCGGCCTCCCCCAGTCCGAAGTAGAGGGGAATCACGCTATGGGAAAGGTAGCCGGAAACTCCGTCGTGGACCTGGGTGTAGGAGTTGCCGCCGGCCTCCACCGTCACCACCGCTCCCAGTCCGTCCTTGTTTGATCCTCCCGCGGCGGCCGTGCCTGCCAGGCGCACTTGCAACCACTTGATGGCTTTCTTTTCCGCCAGGTTGCTGCGCAGGACCATGGGGCCGTCGTGAAACTCGTTGGTCACGATGTCGAGGTCGCCATCCTGGTCCAGATCGAAGATCGCCGACGCCCGCGTCCCCAGGGAACCCCACACTTCGACCGGCTCGGTAAGATTGTGGGTGCTCACCAAGGCGTGATCTTTGTCCTCCCCCGTGGGATCGAGCACAAACCACGGCTTGGCGGTGCGCCCGCTGCGACGCGGCTCCACCCCCAGGATGAACTCGCTATCCTCGAATCGCACCCCGCCGTCGTTGAGGAGGAGACTGTTCACGCCGTAACGGAATGGGAAGTTCATGCTGGAGGCGATGAAGACATCGATGAAGCCGTCCGCATTCAGGTCTCCCGCACTTAATCCCCACGGCCAGTAGTTCTCCGCACCGATCTTGTCGGAAACCTCTTCGAATTTCCCCCCTCCCGTGCCCCGGAAGAACGTGTTGCCGTAGATGCTCATGCCCCCACTGCGCAACATCTTTTCGTCCCAGAGCATTTCGCTTTTCAGTTTTTCGCGGCTGGGACCGACCTTCTGGCTCATGTCGGAGTGCATGTCGGTGATGTAGACATCCTGGTGACCGTCGTTGTCGAAGTCGAAGATCTGGATTCCCATCGCGCCCCACGAGGTCTTTGGGAAAACCTCGCGGCTCTTCATTACGAACTTCTCTCCGCCCACGTTCTCATAGAGCTGATCGTGGCCCTGCATGGAGAGCACATAGAGGTCGGGCCAGCCATCCTCGTTGTAGTCGAAGGGGGCGGCATTGCCGGTCCAGCTCTCATCGAGCAGTCCCATCTTCTCGGAGACGTCCACGAATTTGTTCCCGCCTTCATTGTGGTAGAGAACGCTGCGCTCGCCCCGCCCTTCCCTGGTGTGTCCCTCGAAAGCATCGGTAAACCCGATGCAATACCCTCCCAGGCCCCGCTCGTCGCCGGTGTAGATCCCCACGTTGCACAAGAAGAGATCGAGCAGGCCGTCCTTGTCGTAGTCGAAGAAAACGCCGCCGGAGGAGTGTCCCACGTAACCCAGCCCCGCCGCCCCGGTCCTGTCCGTGAAGCTCCCCGTCCCGTCATTCTCGAAGAAGTAATTCCCCCCCCGCACAGTGGTGGCGAAGAGGTCTGGATCGCCATCGTTGTCGCTGTCCGCGAAGGAAGCGGTCACTCCGATCTTGTCCGCCAACGCGATGGCGGGCGTGGTGATGTTGCGGAACCTTCCCCCACCCAGATTGCGCCACAGTTCGTTCGATCCAATCTGGGTGGTGAAGTAGATGTCGAGCAATTCGTCGCCATCCACATCGGCCACCGCGATCCCGTTTCCGTGATCGTAGTGCACCGCCTTGTGGTACTTGCCAGCGTCGTCCACAATGCGGTTCAGGAAAGTAATCCCGCTCGACTCCACCTCGTCGCTAAACTTGAAGTCGTGGAAGGCGCCGATGCGGCCCGCCCCCGCCACTTGCAACTCCTGCCGGCTTTGCATCCAGGGCGGCGAAATGATCTCCTCAGGGAAGGGAAACTTCCTGTAGGTTACTTCCGGCCTCCCCGCCCCCGCCGGGGTGGACTCGGCCAGGATCTTCTCCAGATCGGAAGTGAGCTTGGCCAGACCGTCTTGGCTCAATCCGTCATAAGATCCCCGCAGCCGCCCGACGCGATCGACCAGGGCGAATTTCGAACTGTGCAGGATGGGCATCTCGCTGTTCGTGGCGTCCTCGGCCACTTCAAATTGAAAACCGTTCGCACTGAGGTTCCAGAGATCCCCCCGCGATCCTGTTAGAAACTTCCATTGGCTCGTGTCCGCCCCGTGCACCACCGCATACTCCGCGAGGACAGAGGCCGTGTCGTGCTCGGGATCCACCGTGAAAGTCACCAGGCGGATGTCCTTCCACAGATCATGCTTCTTCAACTGCTCCTGCAACCTGACCTTCTCCGCGGTCTGCATCGGGCAAGTTCCCGCACAGCGGGTGAAAATGAAATCGGCAATCCATACCTTGCCCTGAAGGTCAGCAGAGCCAAATGATACACCGCTCTGATCGGTGAGCACGAACTCCGGCAAGGCGGCCACCACTCCCACCGCTTCATCCTCTTTTGCCGGGTTATTCACACCCTTCTTCTCCCCACAACTTGCAAAAAGGCCTAAAAAACAGGCGCCAGACAATTGCACCGCTTTGCTGAGCCTGGCGAGAGGAGCACCATTCATGGGGATACTCTAACAACCCCCTCCTCACAGAGTCCACTCAATCGCAACAAGATGGACGATTGGGCCTCGTGCCATAAAATCATTCTTTCTTCTTGCCCTTAACCCGTTTATCCCGAAAAAATAGTTCTTTAAGTCCACAAAGCCAATCTCACCACCATGAAGAAACTATCTTCTGCCGTCGCCTTGGCGGCCGTTCTGGGCCTCGGCACCAGCTCGGCCTTCACCGTCATCACAGGATCCGTCAATGAATTTGGCAGTGCTGACGACCTGAATCTTGACTCCAGCCTCTCCGTCATTGCGGTCGATCTTTTTGGAAATGGCGACTCCACCGTGAACGGAGTTAACTTCCTCACCGACCGCGGTGGACTCGGGGCCGGCGTGGGCGCCGAAGGGGTCGTAACCAATGGTGGCGTCACCCTTACCACCAACCTTTTCAACCAGATTGACAACTGGACAGGCGCTCCCCTTTTTACCGGCACGGATGCCGGGACCCTTGCGGGAATCATGCAGGACATTCGCTGGGCCAATGGGGGTGCTGGCCAGACCATCAGTGTCGGCGTAGGCGGCTTGACACCAAATACGCCCTACAATGTTCTCCTGCTCTTCAACGAGGGCGCTAACCGCGATCGCCACTTTGACATCGGCGTAAATGGCTTACTGGCGGTAGATGACATGACCTCCGAAGGCAACGGTGTCTGGACCAATAGCAACAGCTTCTCCTACAACGGGACCTTCAGTTCGACTGGTGCCGGCGGACTTGACATTGTCCTGGGACGAGAGCCTTTGCCCGGTGATCCGAACAACACTGGTTTCACCGGCGCGGATAACAACGCCATCCTGCAGGGGATCGTCATCAGCCGCATCCCCGAGCCAAGTGCCAGCGCGCTCCTCGGTCTTGGGCTCATCGGACTGCTCGCCCGTCGAAGGCGCTAGGAGCACTTCGAAATGATTTTTGCAGAAAGCCGCGATTC
>DMYM01000177.1 GCA_003483645.1 Verrucomicrobiales bacterium | reverse complement strand
CTCGATGAAGTGGTCGTTGACCTGACTGACGACATTGGTGCACTTGCGCAATTTGCCGTCGTTGCACCCCCACCTGCCCCGACCCCTGAGGCTCAATGAACCCCGGTCTCAAAAAGGAACTTCCTAGCAATAAGCCTGTATCGCCGGACGCATCCTCCTTTGCCCTCTCTCCACCGCTGGATCCGCAGGTTTCCCATTACCCCCCCCGGATTCCCGGGCCCACCCCCACAGCCAGTCACTGTCCTCGGCCTGCCAGGTTCCGGCTGATTACAAAAGAGGGCCGGATATGTAATGGCCTGGGGGGTTCAAAACCGGGGTTCAAAACCATTTTGATCTCAATTTGCAAAGGATGACAGTTTTTCGGCTTGGCTGTACCGCGGTCAATGCCACCCTCATGAAAATGCTCGACTGGTGGCTCAACTTGGAACCCGAAGGGATGCAGACCTTCGTGACGATCGGGATCGCATCCAGCGCGGTTCTTTTCCTCCAGATGATCTTCATCCTGATGGGCGGGGCTTTTGATATTCCCGATTTCGATCTTGATGTCGGGGAAGGGGGAGCCACTGGAATGTTCTCGATCCGGGGAATCGGAGCCTTCTTCACCGGATTCGGATGGACCGGAGCCGCCATGCTCGACGGGGGAAATTCCCTCCTGATGTCCGTCCTGACCGCAACCCTCGTCGGGGTGGCGGTGCTGGTCGGCTTCGTAGGACTGATGCACTGGCTTTATAGTCTGCGCTCGGAGGGCACCATGGACTACAACAACGCCATCAACCAGATCGGCAGTGTCTATGTCCCCATCCCCCCACGACGGCAGGGCCTCGGTCAGATCGAAGTTCTCGTCCAGGGGCGCACGACGACCGTCAGGGCGCTCAGCGACAACGAAGAGCGCATCGAGAACCGGACCGCCGTCAAGGTGGTCGAACTGGTGGATGAAAGAACGCTCCTCGTGGAAACGCTGGACCCATCCCCCAGGGAGGACGCCCCGGAAGAGGCAACCGGTCCGGAACCCGGAAACGACGACCTCCCCTCCTGACAATCAAGAACAACAATCAAGAACAACAACCATGAGCACAATCGACATCATCTCACCTCTCGCACAAGCCGGCACCGGTGGCACCTTCCTGCTGATCGGGATTGTTTCCCTCATCATTGTGGGCCTCGGAACGCTGGTCTTTTTCTTTTCACGATACAAGCGCTGTCCCTCGGACCGGATCCTTGTGATCTACGGTAAGACCAAG
The DNA here is from genome assembly GCA_003483645.1 of Verrucomicrobiales bacterium. Taxonomy (GTDB): domain Bacteria; phylum Verrucomicrobiota; class Verrucomicrobiia; order Verrucomicrobiales; family Akkermansiaceae; genus Roseibacillus_B. Next base: position 5,595 of record DMYM01000177.1, on the reverse strand, counting down.
GGCGGAGGATCCTCCAAGTGTGTCCATGGGGGGGCGGCATTCGTTGTGCCCCTGTTCCAGGACTTCCAGTTTCTTGACCTCACTCCCATCCCCATTGACATCAAGCTCGAGGGGGCACTTTCCAAGCAGAACATCCGGGTCACTACCCCCTCCACCTTCACCGTCGGCATCTCCACTGAGAAGGGCGTGATGGAGAACGCCGCCGAACGTCTGCTGGGGCTCAACCTCGACCAGATCCGACTCCTCGGGCAGGATATCATCTTCGGACAGATGCGGGTGGTCATTGCCACCATGGACATTGAGTCCATCAACGCCGACCGTGACCTCCTGATCGAGAAGATCACCGCCGGGGTGGAGGTCGAACTGACCAAGATCGGCCTGGGCCTGATCAACGTGAATATCCAGGACGTTACCGACGAGTCCGGTTACATCGAGGCCCTTGGAAAGGAGGCCGCCGCGCGGGCAATCAATGAGGCCAAGATCAGTGTGGCCCAACAGGTGCGGGATGGTGAGATCGGTGCGAATGACGCCGAACGGGAGCAGCGCGTGCAGGTCGCTGCCGCCCAGGCAACGGCTGTTGAAGGGGAGAACATCGCCAAGATCAAGGTGGCGAAATCGGACGCGGGTCGGCGCGAGCAGGAAGCCGAGGCGGAGCGCCTGGCAGGAGCTGCCGAGAAGGTCAAGGCCGCTCAGGCCCTGGAGGAGGCTTATGGTTCCGAGCAGAAGGCCGAGAGCGCCCGTGCCCTGCGGGAGAAAGCCACCCAGCATGCCAACATCGTGATCCCCGCCGAGATCGAGAAGTCCAAGATCGAAACCCTTGCCGAGGCTGAGGCCGAGAAAATCCGTCGGCTCAAGAAGGGCGAGGCCGACGGCATCCAGTCGGTGATGGAGGCCGAGGCCCGGGGAACCCTCGCCACCCTGCAGAGCAAGGCGCAGGGCTTCGGGGATATCGTCAAGGCTTCCGGAGGGGGAGCCGATGACGCCACCCTGCTCCTTGTCACCGAACAGTTGCCAGCCCTCATCGAGGAACAGGTGAAGGCCATTGCCAACCTCAAGATTGACTCCGTCACGGTGTGGGACTCGGGCGGAAAGGGAAATAACGGGAAGAATGATACCGCGGAATTTGTCTCCGGTCTCGTGGGGGCATTACCTCCGCTGCATCAGCTCACCCGGAACGTCGGAATCGAGTTGCCTGAGTTCCTGGGCAAGCTGACCGATAACCCCGACGAAGCGGCCCGGATCATCAAGAAGGCCAAGCAGGTTCCGCCCCCGGAGGCGCCGTTCGAGGTGGTGGAGGATAGCGCTGACGACGGGGAGACCCCTGAAACGGAATAAGCGGGCATATCGGTTGCCCGCCCTGATTGCCCAGGCTGCAAACGGCTGCGGCGGGGTTGGGGAGCCCCCTTTTGGGATAAACGCCCAAGGGGGACCCTCTTCCTTTCACTCTTCCCGGACACGCCAGAATCGTGCCCGCCAGCTCTCCGGTTCGGCAGGAAGAATAATCCTCACCGGGGAACCGGTTCCCTGGATCCCGGACTGCCGGACCCGCCAACTCACCAGGCCGGGGGATTGCTCGACAGTATAGGACTTGCCGATAGCAGTGGTGAAGGTCAGGGAGATTCCTTCCAAGGAACCGAGAGCAGGAAAAACAGGACTGAGATCCATGATGGAAAGCGCGGTCCGCACGGCGGGGGGATCGGGAAAATCCACCACGCTGTCCAACCACTCGAGGTAGTGGGTCACCCGGGTCTGGTAGTCATAGGCTCCGTACTGGCCAACCCTTACCCCTCTCGGACCGTCACCCCAGGAATTAAGTCCCGCGATATGGGCAACCCCATCGACCTCGATAAAGGCCGGGCACCCGCTGTCGCCCGCGGCTCCTACGCCTTCCAACGCGGTAATCCCCTCCTCCCCCGGACGTTCGAAGAAAATCTCGATGAAGTGGTCGTTGACCTGACTGACGACATTGGTGCACTTGCGCAATTTGCCGTCGTTGCTGGCCCCACGCTCCCCCCGCACCCCGGTTCCGCTATCACCCCGACCGACAAGGGTGATGAGAGAGCCGGTTTCCTCCGGTCCCCGGTAGATCGGAAGGGGAGTGACTCCCTTCACTGGTTCCGCCAGTCGCACAAGAGCAATGTCGTAGTCATCACGCCTCCGGTTCCACCGGGGGTGAAGAATGACTTCCGCCACCGTGTACGCCACTCCATTAACCTGGAGCATCTTGCCCACATTCACTTCCGCCGCACAGTGAGCCACGGTAAGCAGGTAGGACTCGTGCACCAGGGTGGCGATGCAGTCACCCCTCTCGATGAGATCGACCAGGGCCGGATAGTCGGAATCGGCAACCACGTAGTCGGAATCGGGCCGGTCATCCCGGATTATGATGCCCGTTGCATCCGGCAAAAGAAACAACCACAGACCCACCACCGCCAGGCCGCACCTCATACTCCTTGAAGCTGAATGCATGACCCAAGCTTGCTATGGACGCATGAGAATTACCAGATCAGGGTTTCCGGTTGAGTCGCGATGACAGTCCGCGACCGGATCCCGGGGAGCAACCGTCCCCAGGACCGAAGACCCCCGGACGAACGCCGAATCAGGTTTCTGATGACCTGCCACATGCCTCCACGATGGCCTGCACCAGTCCCGCGAGATCACTTTGCGCCGCCTCAATCTCCGGTTCCCGGCCGTGTTCGCGCAACTTCGCACTGGTGATGGGACCGATACTGGCCGCCTTGCACCCTTCAGGCCAGGGCAACCCGAGGGCAAGAAAACCCTCCACCGTGGAGCCGCTCGTGAAGGTGATCACATCCATCCCTTCTTCCCTGATACGCTCCACCGCCCCGGTGGGATCCTCGGTCTCCGGGACGCTGCGATAGGCAATGCACCTGTCCACGATCGCCCCCTGGGCCATGAGTTCCTCGTAGAGGATATCACGCGTTTCCCCGGCTTTCACCCAGAGAACCGTCTGGCTCTCGATGTGTTCCTTGCTGAAGGCCTCCACCAGCCCCTCCGCCACGAAGGTCTCGGGAAGCAGGTCGGTGGCGAAGCGATACTCTGCAATTTTCTTCGCTGTTCCCGGCCCGATCGCGGCAATCTTTGGTTTGCCGAAACTACGGGCGTCATCGTAGGCCGCATAAAAGGCCTCAAAAAAGCGTTCCACCCCGTTGGGACTGGTAAAGACCACCCAGTCGTAAGTGTGCGCGTCGGCAACCAGTCGGGAAAACTCCACCGGGTCCTCCGGCGGCTCGATACGGATGGTCGGCAACTCGACCACATCCGCCCCCAGTTCCAGCAACCGCGCGCTCAACTCCCCGGCCTGCTCCCGGGTGCGGGTCACCACCACCCGCTGACCGAACAGGGGACGCGACTCAAACCAGTTGATCTTCGCACGCTCCTTCACCACCTCTCCCAGGATCGCGACGACAGGTGCCTTGAACTGTTCCTTCTCTGCGATCTCCGCCATGGTGGCCAGCGTGCCCTCGATGGTGCGCTGCCGTCCGGTGGTGACCCAGCGCGTCAGGGCCATGGGCGTCCCGGGATCGGCTCCGTGCTCGATCAAGGCAGCGGTAATCTCAGCCAACCGCGAGATCCCCATGAGGAAAACCCGGGTGCCGTCCGCCTCGGCCAGTTTGCGATAGTCGAGACTGGTTTCCTCCTTGGTCGGATCCTCGTGGCCGGTGAAGATGGTGAGTTGGGAGCAGTGATCGCGGTGAGTGACCGGGATCCCGGCATAGGCGACCCCGCCGATCGCCGAGGAAATTCCCGGCACGATCTCGAAGGGCACCCCCGCCTCAGCCAGCTCGGCCGCCTCTTCCCCACCCCGCCCGAAGATCATGGGATCGCCGCCCTTCAGCCGCACCACCGTCTTCCCTTCTCCCGCCTTCTCCACGATCAGAGCGTTGATCCCCTCCTGGGGGATGGCGTGATCGGCCGCTCGCTTGCCGGCGTAGATCTTCTCGCAACCCTTGGGCACCCAATGAAGGAACTCCCCACTGCTGAGCGCATCGTAGATGAGCACGTCCGCCTTCGCGAGGCACTCCCGTCCCTTCACGGTGAGCAGGCCGGGGTCTCCGGGGCCGGCCCCTACAAGGTAACATTTGCCAGTCATCGATTCTTAATTTTCAGGTTCGCCGCCTCGTTTCAGCTCCGCCAGCAGCCTTGCTGCCAGTCCCCCGGCATCCTCCCTCGCTCCAGACACCACGCCCTCCAGAGGTTCGGATTCACCGTCCTCGAACAGCACCGCACGCATCAGGAGGTCACCAGCCACCGCACCCGGGTCATCCTTGCCCATCACCTTTCCGATCACTCCCACCGGGGTCTCACACCCGGCCCCCAGGAGAGCGAGGAAACTACGTTCCGCCCGCACGGTCAACATGGACTCTGCATCGTTCACCGCTTCACAGATCGACACTGTCCCAGCATCACCGGCCCGGACCTCAAGGGCCACCGCACCCTGACCCCCGGCAGGCACAAACCTCTTCTCGTCCAGTTCCTCGACGTAGGTCACCTTCCCCTCACTCTCTACCAATCCGTCCCTCAGCAGTCCAAGCCGGGACAGCCCCGCCTGGGCCAGCAGAAGCCCGTCGATCTCTTCCGACTCATGCAACTTACGGATCCTGGTGGGTACATTCCCCCGGATATCAGTCACCCGCAGATCCGGGCGCAGCGACTGTAACAGGCGCTGGCGGCGCACGGAACTGGTGGCCACCGTTGCACCCTTGCCCAGATCACTCAAGCCACCCTCCTTCTTGGTGATCAGGGCATCCCGGGGCGAGGCTCTGGGCAGGACTGCTACAATGGCAAATCCTTCCTCCAGCACACTCGGCATGTCCTTCAGACTATGCACCGCTACATCGATTTCACCCTCCTGCAGGGCCGCCTCCAGTTCCTTGATGAAGACACCCTTGTCGAGAGACCCGGCCTGCGCCACCTCGCTCAGGGGAACATCCGTGTGCCGATCGCCGGTGGTCTTGATGATCCGGCGCTGGATCTCAAGTCCGGGCCAGGCCGCACGCAGAGCCTCCTCGGCCATCCCGGCCTGGACCAGGGCAAGGGCACTCCCCCTCGTTCCCAGCGTGATCATTCCCTGCCCTGCGTTCTCGCTCACGGTTCAAACAATCCACTCTCAACCAGTTCCTGGTCAATGATCCTCTCGCAGAGCCTGACCTGCTCCGCCCGCTGTCCCTTTGCTTCCTGCGCAATCTCCTTCAGGGTGTCGATGTCGTAGAGGTAGACCTCCTCGATTTCCCCCACTTCCGGTTCGATGTCCCGCGGAACCGCAATATCGATCAGGAACAACGGACGATAGCGGCGTTTACGGCGCACCGCTTCCACATGCGCACGATCCATCACTGCGTGCGGCGATCCGGTGGAAGAAATCACCACATCCACTTCCTGCAAGGCGTTCTGCCAGTCGTCAAAACGCACTGCTTCGCCGTCCAGTTCTGCCGCCAGTTCCTCGGCCCTCTCGAACGAGCGGTTTGTCACGAAGATGCTGTGCGCTCCACGCGAAAGCAGATTCCGGGCGGTGGCGCGGCTCATCTCCCCCGCCCCTATCACCATCACACGGCTACTGCGCAGATGACCGAA
>DMYM01000127.1 GCA_003483645.1 Verrucomicrobiales bacterium | reverse complement strand
GTACAAGATGATCGCCCTCAAGGGCGGGGAATTCCTCATGGGATCGCCGGAGGGGGAGCATGAGCGGCGCACCGAGGACGAAGGTCCACAGAAGAAGGTCAAGGTCGAACCCTTCTGGATTGGACAGACGGAGATCCCCTGGGCTCTTTACAAACCGTTCTACGAAAACGGGGTCGCCCGCAACAAGGATGGCAGTCTCCTCGCCCAGGGCGCGAAGCAAAATATCACGGTGAAGGGCAAACAACGCAAGAAGGCCATCCAGGACGCCCTCGCACGCGGGGACCGCAACAATGTCGTGGACGTGGTCTCCCAGCCCACCCCGCAGTATCACGACATGTTCGGCAGCGGCGAACACGCCTCCGACCTGAACTACCCCGCGATGTGCACCACCCAGCATGCGGCCTCCAAGTTCTGCCAGTGGCTCACCGCCCAGACCGGTCACTTTTACCGCCTCCCTACCGAGGCTGAGTGGGAGTACGCCTGCCGCGCCGGCTCCTCCACCGCCTTCCACTTCGGCGGTGACATCGAGAAGCTCGATGACTACGCCTGGCACGGCTACAACTCCGAGTACACCTACCATCCGGTGGCCACCAGGAAGCCTAACCAGTGGGGACTCTACGACATGCACGGCAATGTCGCGGAGTGGGTCCTCGACGGATTCAATGCCAGTTACCGGAAGAATATCGTGGACGGCACGGTCAACCCCTGGAACATCGCCATCACCCGCTACCCACGTATCGTAAAGGGTGGCTCCTGGGATCAGGATCAGGACGAATGCCGCAGCGCCGCCCGCCTGCATTCCGTCAACGACTGGAAGGATACCGACCCGCAGGTGCCCAAGAGCATCTGGTACCATACCGATGGCCAGCACATCGGGTTCCGCATCGTGCGGCCGCTCAAGACCCCCACTGCCGAGGAGATGCACCTCTACTGGAACACCGACTGGTTTGAACCCACCAGGAACGCGGAGGATCTCTAGGACTTTCCCTGCCAAAGGGAGAACAGATCCAAGGCGCAGCACGGGCGGCGCCTTTTTCGTGCCACTTGCTTGCGACCGGAACCCGGAAACTACTTCAAGCCGTCCAAGGCCTTCAATAGATCCTCGCCCTGCCCACCGGTAGACGCCTTCTCGTCCTTCCAGACCAGCTTGCCATCCTTGAAGAGATAGGCCTGGCGGGAGGCAAATTTCCCCCGGTGAGGCACGCCGAAGGCCTTGATAACCGTGCCATCAATGTCGGCGAGAAGATCGAAGGGCAGCTTCTGCTTCTCAACAAAGGTATTCTGGGCATCCACCGTGTCGAAGGACACTCCGTAGATCTTCACGCCCTTTTTCTGCAGCTTCTCGTTTGCGTCCCGCAAACTACACACCTGCTTCGTTCATCCCCCGGTAGAAGCCTTGGGATAGAAGAAGAAGAAGGCCAGTCCCTCGGCAGCCACTTCGTGAATTCTGACCACCTGCCCCTTGTGGTTCGTGGCCTCCGCCCGGGGAAGGGCTTTGCCAATCTCAAGTGTTTCCGCCATCGTTGGATGCGCAAGGGCGAAAATCGAACCAACCCCCGCCAGCAATCTCGAAAGTCTTCGCTTCATGACCCGACCCATATCCCGCCCCCGCAGGAATGCCAGAAGGTTTTTTCTCGGCCTGACGCTGCTTGCACTCGGGGGAGGGCTGCTATGGCTCGCCCCATGGTTCAAGAACCGCCTTGGGAAAGGGCAACGGGACAGGCCGCCCGAATTGATCGAGGTTGACTCCGGCGAACGGCCCCTCATGGGTACTACTGCACGCATCGTGGTTCATGTTGCGGAAGTGGAAAAGGGGCAGGCCGCCATCGAGGCCGCCTTCCGGCGGGCCGAGGAGATCAACGCCATCTGCAGCGACTACAATCCGGAGAGCGAGATCATGAGGCTCTGCCGCGAGCCCATCAACCGCCCTGTTCCAGTCTCCGGGACCCTCGCTATCGTCCTCACCCACGCCCGGACCATCGCTGAGCTCACCGAAGGCTCCTTTGACCCCACCCTGGGTGGCTTCACCAAGCTCTGGCGCAGGTCGAAGCGAAAGAAGGAACTTCCCGATCCCGTTCTCCTGGAGAGAGCGCGCCAGGCCGCGGGATGGAAGAAGTTCGAGGTCGAGCTTGAAAATCACGTGGTCATCGTGAAGGACGAAAACCTCCTCTTTGATCTGGGTGGAATCGCCAAGGGATATGCCGCCGACGAGATGCTCAGCGTGATCACCGCCCGGGGGATTCCCTCAGCGATGGTGGCGGTGGCGGGCGATGTCCGGCTGGGAGCCCCACCCCCCGGTCGGATCGGCTGGGCGGTCGGCATCAGGACCCTCGGGGCCGACATCGAGCAGATCATCCAGGTCTCCAATTGTGCTGTCTCCACCTCCGGGGATCTTGAGCGTTACGTGGAAATCGAGGGGACACGCTACTCGCACATCATCGATCCCGGCACGGGCCTCGGTCTCACCCGGCGCATCGCCGCCACGGTAGTCGCACCCACCGCCGTGCAGAGTGACCCGCTGGCCACCTTCTGCTGCATCAGGCCCGAACTCGCCCGGAAAGTCTTCGCGGCCGGGGAAATCTCCTGCCGCATCGTCGGTCTGGGGGGCGGGCTCTACGATCACAGGACCCAGCAGTTCCCTGCCTTCACCCTCCCCTAGTGTTGCTGCCGCAACTGGTGGTAGTCCCTGCCCGCCCCTGCCGGGACCGGACGGGAGCCAGAAAATTCTCGCAAACTCCTCCCTACCACCTTTCATCTCCGCGCTGTGTTCTTCGAAACCTGGCTGCCGGATTTCTCCTTCCTCTTCCTTTCCATCCTGGTGGAGGGTGCGCCCTTCATCCTGCTTGGAACGATCATCAGCGGCTTCATCGATGTCTACCTGCCCTCCGGAGCGATGGACAGGATTCTCCCGCGCAACCGCTCACTGGCGGTCATCATGAGCGGGATGCTGGGCATCATCTTTCCGGTCTGTGAATGCGCGGTCGTCCCCGTCATCCGACGCCTGGTCAAGAAAGGCCTGCCTCCCGCCTGTGCCATCACCTACATGCTGGCCGCACCCATCGTCAACCCGGTCACCTTCCTCAGCACCTACAGTGCCTTCAAGAAGATCCCCCTCGAAATGGCCGGATCGCGTCTCCTCTTCGGCTATGTCATCGCGGTCATGGTGGGTCTCATCCTCCTGCGCCTGAATGTCCGCCGCATCCTGAAGCCCGGCATCGCCAGGGAGATCGAGGAGGTGGCGGCCCGGCGCGCCGGCGACCACGACCACGACCATGACCATGGAGACGAGGACAAGGGAAACCGGCTCATCATGGCCCTCCGGGCCGCCATGCGCGACTTCGTCGACGTGGGAATCTACTTTGTGATCGGAATCACCATTGTCGCCATCGTCAATACCCCGCCCCCCGTCGACCAGGAGACCATCCCCCTGCGTGATTACATCGACCGCACCGCGGAAAGCACCTGGGGCGCTCCCGCGGCCCTCATGGGTCTCGCTTTCCTGCTCAGCCTCTGCAGCACCTCGGATGCCTTCATCGCTGCCACCCTGGACGCCTTCGGGCAGGGCGCCCGTCTCGCCTTCCTGGTCTTCGGTCCCATGATGGACGTCAAACTTCTCTTCCTCTACAGCACCATTCTTTCCCGCAGGTTCATCCTGGCCCTTGCCGTCGGCCTTTTCATAGCCATCGGCGTCCTCAGCGTTGCGATGGAACCGTTGTTTGAAAAACTGGAGAAAAAGAATGATCCTCCCTTCTCCCAACGGATGGAAGAATAGGGTCTCCCCCGCTCGTGAAGAAAACCACATTCAACCAGATCGTTTCCAGCCTCGCCACCATCGCGTGGGGG
>DMYM01000269.1 GCA_003483645.1 Verrucomicrobiales bacterium | reverse complement strand
GTCACGCCCTGTGATCGGTTGGATGGCTGCAGGCTTCGTCCTTGCGTCCTTTGCCTGCTTTCTTCCGGAGGGTTCCCGGCAACCCCTCGTTCCCGCCCTGGGCGCCGCCCTGCTTACGGCCATCGTAATCTACACCGTGCTGCACAAGCGAACCCCTCTTGCAATCATCCCCATGGGAATCTGCCGGAGCCTCCTCTACCTCCTGGGCTATTTCGTGGTGGTCTCCGTTCCCGACCCTGACTCCGGTCTCACTTCCGGCGGAACGGCAACTTCCCCCCTGGACCTTGTTCAGGACAACGCGCTTGTCATTCTCGGGCTCATGACCCTCGGCATCTTTACCTATGTAGCCGGCCTCACCCTGGCCGCCCGCTACGAGAGCCATCCCGGACAACTACGCGTCCCCAGAGCCTTCCTCCGGTTCCTCATCCTCTTCTGTATTCTCACCCACACCTGGTGGTGGATCTGGAAACGCCCACCCTTCCTGGATGGCTGGCACCTCGCCATTCCTGCCTTCCTCTGCCTGCTGCCCTTCTGCGCGTGGACCGTGCGGAGCCTCTTCGTCCTCAGGAAGTCCATCCCCGACTTCGTCTCCCGCGCCCTGGCCGGCCTTTGCCTCGTTGATCTCCTCGCCTTTGCAGGGATCGCGGCCACCATCCGCACCGGCTGGAACGCTCTCGACACCAGTCCCCTCTACCTCGCCCTCGTTCCCCTCTCCTGCTTTCTCCTTGCCCTTCTCCTGCAACGCCTTGCCCCCGCGACCTGAGTCGGCGATGGACAGATCCGGGACGCTGGATTCCAGTCCCCGGTTGTCCTCGATTCCCCTCCCAAGGAAACTGACAACTGGGAATACCCCGCTACACTGACCTCGTGCGCAAGCGTCTTCTCTTCCTCCTTCCCGTCCTGCTCCCGCTCCTCCTGGTGAGCTGCATCGAGGGCGAGGAGGAGATCTGGCTCGAACCCGACGGCTCGGGTCGCATCGAGGCCACCTACAAGATGCCCACCGTGGTGGCCCAGAAGATTGGCGACCCGGATGAACTGGTGGAGATCCTGAAGAATGCCGCTGCGCGCGACCCACACATCGAACTCACCAGTGTCAGCCACCAGACCAGACGCGGCGGCGTCACCCTCAAGTTCTCGGGAACCTTTGATGATCTCCGCAAGCTCGCCACCTTTCCTCAACGTCAGCTGCGCGATCCCGCCGAACCCGACAAACGCGTCAAGGCAGAGGTGCTCTTCGGCACGACACACCTTGACATCTCCTGGCGCGGGCTCTCCTACGAACGGCAGGTCGACATCAGCTGGCTCCTCAAATCAAGCCCGGCTGCCAAGTCCATTGTGCGGGTCCCAGCTCTCCTCGGGAACTCCTCCTTCCGCTACACCCTCAACCTGCCCACCTCCGCCCGGGAATCCAACTCCACCACTCAGTCACAGGACGGACATAGACTGGAGTGGCTCTTCCCACTTAAGAACCACGTCCAGGAACCCATGCACCTCACCGCCGAGGGGGATCTCCCCCTTCCCGGCACCCTCTGGCTCATCCCCCTCGCTGTCCTCGTTCTGCTCTTCCTCATTCAGAACAGGCGGGCAAGGAAGAAGCTCCAGCGATGATTCCAGCCAAGCCCGTGAAAAGGGAGACGTGAATTCCCTTCCCAAGTGGTCCACGCCCGCCGGGTCGCACAAAAGGTGCTCTTTATCGGTCGTTGAGGAGACTCCTTGCCATCGATCTCGCTTCCTCACTCTGCCCGCCCAGCATGCGCATCAGTTCTTCCACCCGCGCTTCACCTTCCACTTCCTGCAGGGAGGAAACCGTCCGCCCCCCTGTCACTTTCTTCTCTACCAGGAAATGCTGGGAGGCGAGGGCCGCCACCTGCGGAAAGTGCGTGATGGCCACCACCTGGTGAGCACCGCCCAGGGCCGCCATCTTTCCCCCCACCGCCCGAGCAATCTCGCCTCCGACGTTGGCGTCGATCTCGTCAAAAACCATCAGCGGCGTGCGGTCCTGCTTGGCGAGGGCGCTCTTGGTCGACAGCATCACGCGGGAGATTTCCCCGCTGGAGGCAATCTGCCGTAGAGGCTTGAGTGGTTCCCCCGGATTGGGTCCGAAAGCGAACTCGGCACTCTCCAATCCGGTCGCGGACGGTTCCGCCTGCGGTTCCAGGTTTACTTCAAAGGCGGCCTGCTTGAACCCCAGCTCCGCAAGGTGCCTGCGGATCTCCTTGGCCAGCCGCGGTGCCGCCTTGCGCCGCTTCCCGGTCAACACTGCTCCCGCTTCCACGACCGCCTGCCGCGCCGACTTCGCCTCGGCCTGCAATTCCTCCAGCAGTTCTCCCCGGTTTTCCACCGCCCCCAGGCGCTCAGCCGCCCGGGCCCCGCTCTCCACCACGTCTCCCAGAGCCGGCCCATACTTTCTCTTCAGGCTCTCCAGCAGGTCGACCCTCTCCTCCAGGGCGGAGGCCTGTTCCGGATCAAGGTCTATCTCTCCAAGATAGCGTTCCAGTTCCCGCGAGAGATCCTCCAGTTCCACCACTGCGGTTTCCAGCCCCGCAGTCCACTCGCGGGCAGCGG
>DMYM01000418.1 GCA_003483645.1 Verrucomicrobiales bacterium | reverse complement strand
TCACCCCGCCCCGATCCGCGTGGAATGGCTTTGCCCCCTGCGCCTGGTGGGTGGTAAGGATGGGTGAAGAGCCTCGTCAAGGCGCCGGAACGGGCCGCAGGCTGGAGTGAGTGGGGGAGATTCGTTGTGCTGCGCTGGATCACGTTGCGAAACCGCACCAAACGGTCCGAGACCGCGCAAGGGGTCCCCGCTTTCAAATCCCGTCGGGGCTTTCCTCTGGCATTCTCCGCCTAGCGCGTCGGCGACTCGGTTTCGGAGATGTTGCGGTGCCACACGACCTGTTGCGGGAACGGGATCTCGATTCCCGCCTCCTCGAACGCCTTCTTCAGGCGTCGGTTCATCTCACGTTCCAGACCCCACTGGGCCCCGGGCTTGGTTTTGGCCTGTGAGCGAACCACCACGGCCGAGTCGGCGAGCTGGGTGACGCCAACGAATGTAGGCGCTTCCGCCAAGCTGTCCTTGAGGTCGGGATCGGCATACATTTCGGCCCCGACTTCGTTGCAGATCCGCTCCACCAAGTCGATGTCGGTGTCATAACTCACGCCCACATGACAGCGGAACTTGGACCAATCGCGGGTCATGTTTTCGACGGTGGTAATGGTCCCGTTGGGGATGATCTGCAGCACTCCCGTCCCGCTGCGCAAACGGGTGGAGCGGATGTTGATCTGCTCCACGTCGCCTTCATGGTCGCCGATCTTCACCCAGTCACCGACCGCGTACTGGTTCTCCACAAGGACGAAGAAGCCGTTGACAAAGTCCCGAACGAGGTTTTGCGAACCGAATGAAAGAGCCAATCCGAGGATCGCCACGCTGCCGAGGATGGGTCCGGTATTCACGCCAACCACATCACAGACCAACAAGACACCCACGCCGTATACGATGATCTTGCCGATGCCTTTGAACACGGCCGCGATCGTGTTGGCCCGCTGCTCTGCCGCACTGACGTGGTCGGGATCATCGTCGGCCACCAGCTTCACCACGGTCCGTGCAGCGAGACCCACAATTCGTATCGCAAGCCATCCGCCCAGGAGGATCATGAAGAGCAACCCAATCATGCGGGGCGCCTGTTGCCGTGCTGTGATCAGCAAGGCATTCAGCCAGCCGCCGAGGGCCTCCGCCTCCTGTGTCTCCTTGTCGATCTCGCTGAGCCTTTGATCGCGGTAAGCGATCTGCGACTCGGCAAGATCGATGTCGAACTCTAGCGAGTTCCGACGCACCCCGCTGAGATCCGACTCCTCCTTGAGCTTGTCAGCCTTGGCAGCGGCAGAGGTGGCCCTTGAAAGCCACCGAGCCGACCAATCGGGGTCGGGGCTGAGGAGCTGCGCCTTGGCGATGCGGTGTTCCTCGCGGGCGAGCTCGACGTCGCGCTTCAGTGCGGGTTGGACGGTCGCGCTCGACTTGAGATGCTGCTTGAGCAGTCCTAGCTCGAGGACAGCCAGGGCGCGTCTCTCGCTTTGCAAAGTCTGGCGCGACTGAAGCCTCGCGATATGCACCGCCCTCTCTTCGAAAGGCGTCGCGCCAACCGCCTGCGCAGTCGGTGGGGCATCTCTATCCGGCCCAGCCACGGAGACCTGTGTGCCTTCCAGCCGCTCTTCCACCGAGTCGTGCTCCATCTCGAACGAGGTGAGAAAGATGTCCTGGTTGGATGCTTTAGCCTCGGCGAGTGCGGTCCAGTCTCGCGCGCAGGCTTGCTTGGCCGTGACCACTTGACGCGCGTTCTCCTCGGCAATCGTCTTCGCCAGCTCGCCGTACAGTGATTCCATTTTGTTGGCAGCACGACCCTGGTCGACCCAGTGTTTTCGCCACTGCCGATTGGAGAAGACCTTTCGATTGAGCAGCCTCAGCCGGTCGCGCAGGACCGACGTCAGGTCCACATCGCCACTGCCCAGATCGAGAGGAGCACCCAGGCTTATGAGGGGTGGCTCCGTGGCCATAGCGCCGAACCAAGCTTGCTCACCTGCCTCGATTCGTTGGACGAGGTCCAAGGGCGAGGTTGCCTGTGCCCGGGCGACTCCCGGCGTGAGGAGGGCCAGGAAGATCAGCAGATTTACTGCTAGGAAATTGCTTTTCCAGAACGGAATGGTCTTCTTGTTGCCGGAGTTGAAGGAACGAATGGTGGCCGCGATGAGGGCGTTGCCCTTTCCCGGAGTGCGGTGCTCGATGCCGAGTACGACGCCGATATCTCCATCGTGCCTGATCCACTGGCCTTTGTTGAGTTTGGTTGCGACGATTGCCATGGGTCTGGATGGTGGCTGCTAGATGCTCGACTGCTAGGAGCCTGTCGGACTTTGAAGAGGTCCGGAAAAGTTAGTAGAGCCAATCCATGGGTGCACGCTTTGTTTCGGTAGACCGTGAGACGCCAATGCTCTTGCCCCCCGACCTGCGGGATTGGGTGCCCGAAGATGACCTGGTTCATTTCGTGATCGAAGCAGTGGAGCGGCTTCCGCTGGAAGGCTTTCGCTTCCAAGACCCTAGGCTCCGCCCCGGAGAGTGTCGCATGGCTGGTGCTGGCCGCGGTCTTCAAATGCTACCGCCCCTTTTTGCATGGTGTCGCAAGGTGTTGTTACCCCTTGAAAAACAGGGATGAGACGGACACCGGGAGACGGTGCAAAACACCCTGAAAACGGGCATTTTCCGCCAAAGGTGTATACAAAAGTGTATACAGATTGGCCGCGATCTTCAGCACCATTGCCCCCTGCGCCTGGGGAGTGATAAAGGTGGGGAGTGACGAAAGTCCTCCTGCCGGTGCCGTTACAAAAAAAGCAAAATTGTGCTTTCCCTGAAACGTTTCCGTGGCGGAAAGACCCCTAGGAACACGTATTTCGGGACGAACATGAAATCTCTGACGACCTTTGCTGCCCTCCTGGCGTCCGCCGCCCTCGGCCACGCTGCCCTGACCAACATTCCGCTGACACCGGACGTGGCGAATTCCGATCCAAGCGGGTTTGGAGGTAATATGGCCAATACAACCAGCGACTCCTTCGCCTACGATCCGGACAATCCTACCGCCAACCTGCCTGCCACGAACTGGAGCCCAGCGACCCACTTCCATGGAAGCACAATCAATCCCACGCTCTACTGGGGCTTGGAGGAGATCACCTGGGGGGCGGGCTCCGACCTGCAGTTCGACTTCTACGGGCGCACCGGCTGTTGCCCCGAGCGCGACAACAACTATGGCATCGCCCTGCTGACAGGTGGCCCCGGGGGGACGGTCATCCATGAGGTATTGGGAATACAACGCCCCTGACGGAGGGAATCCGGCCAACTACCTTCGTACCGACCTGGGTGCGGGACTGGTGGCTGGCCAGTCCTTCGACACCGTTCGCATCCAACCCCGTATTCCCAATAATAATAACAACAACTTCGCGGTCGCCGAGGTTCGCCTCGCCGGATCGATCGTTCCCGAGCCGAGTGCGTCAGCTCTGTTTGGCCTGGCCGCGATCGGCCTTTTCCTGCGCCGCCGCCGCTAGACGGTCCTGCTACTTTGATTTCAAGCCCATCGGTCCGAGCAGGCCGATGGGTTTTTTACTGCCCATGAGGCGGGGGGAAACTCTCCCCTGAACTCTGTCCACTCGACCGGGTCGAGTCCCGGGATGCTCATTTCGATTACGTCTGGCCCGGACAGGCTCCCGGCGGCGTGGAAGCGGCCCTGGTAGGATGCAAAGCAGGGAGCACGATGCTGAAAATGGATCCTGATCTTTCAGGATCAGTGCTGGCGGAAGTAGCAAAGGCGAAGAGGTTGAGACG
>DMYM01000038.1 GCA_003483645.1 Verrucomicrobiales bacterium | reverse complement strand
AGGGAAATGTCCTGTGAACTGGTGTAATCGCCCGCGATATTGGTTCCCGCGCAATAGGGGATGCTGTGGGCGGCAAGGGGTCCGAACAGAGTGTCAGTGGGAACGCCAATCTCCCAGGCGGTGGTGTCCGCTCCGGTAGCGGTCCAACCTGGTGGGAGAGCGGCAGCGGCATCGAAGTCTTCACTCAGCAAGGTGCCGGCTTCCTCTTCCACAATGGCAAAAAAGCGCCGTGGGCCGACCAGGTTCACGCCGGTCAAAGTGTTGCTGCCCGTGCCTGATTCGGGAATGTTCTGGAAGAGATTCACCCCATCGTCATAGGTCGGCCAGGTAGAGGGAGAGGTTGTGAGGTCCGTGCTGCTGACGAGATCGTAGTGTTTGCCGGCCTGGCTGTTCCAGGAGAAGTCGAGGAGTTCCCTGTTCCGGGTGATTTTCAGAAAAATCCGGCCGGCAGGGGCTCCATTGCCAGGGCCGGGGAGATAGCCGAATGAGGTCACGGGTCCCTGCGAATCGTCGACCGTAGTGTTGTGATAGGTGGACCAACCGAAGGCATCGTCAGCCGGAGGATTGGGGCTCTCAATGATGAAGGTTCCGCAGAGGCCGGCGAAGGAGAAGGGGTTCATTCCATTACTGATCAGCTGGGCGTTGTGATTCTTTTCGAATTGCCACACCGCAGTCCCGTCGGAAAGGGAGAGGGAGTCATCGGTGCGGGAGGGAGGGCCCCAGAAAAAGACGGTGGGTTGGAATGTCCAGTAACCCGGGACATTGTAGTCGATTGGGTCGTGGAATTGATTGAGGATGGGATCCGGGTGGCCACTGGTGAGGATCCAGGCACCGCCCACACCGTGAGAGGGACTATTCTGCCAATCGCGGTGGTTGCCCCAGCCGTCCAGTCCCTTGTAAGCCATGGGGCTGCCCCACCAGTGCTCGAGAACGTGTTCGGCACCGGTCTCGGTATAGTTGCTGGCCGCCATATTCGTAATGGTATCAGCGTTGCTGACCCAGAAGGAGACATCACGGGTCCATGACTTGTTTCCGGTTACGAGATCGTACCAGTACTGGTAGTCTCCATCAGGGGCTACGGTGAAACCAAGAAACTCGATGCCTGCCACCGAACGGTGGTTCGGGTTGGAGGGATCGTATTTGATGGAGTTGGTCCCTTCCAGAGCCATGACCTCGTCTAACAAGGGAAGGGCATGGGATTGTTTCCCGCTGGCAAGAAGCAGGCTGACCATGAAGATGGCTGTAGTCCGAGGGGAGGGGCGGAGGTGTCTGGCCGGCATATCCGGATAGTGTACGCAGAGCTCGACGGCACTCAATCTGAAGAGGCAGAAAAATCCCCGGCATCCTGGGTGGTGGCAGATTGTTCCCCAGGAATCCCGGGGTGAGGTGCCGGCTATCGCAGGGTCCAGTTGAAAATGAGGATTGGTTCCCTCAGGTATGTTCCCCGCAGCGGGGGTCGGGAGTGGGATCAGAAGGCTTCATTAAGGGGCCTTTATAAACCTTCCCTTTTTAAGAAATTACGGCCAATATATTACGTATCTACAGGGGATGCGAGTCCGTTGAGGGCAGTCTCGGCAGTCTCGGCACATCCCCACCCCATCAAACTATGAACATGAATATCACCCAGAGGTTTAACGTGACCGCTCTGCTCCTGACCTTGTTGACCCTCTTCCTGCCGGCGTCTTTTGTGGCGGCTGAAGTGGAGGAGACTCCGCTTGAGAAGGAAATGGCGAAGATCAGCACAGCCTACAAGCAGTTGGGTCGCCAGGCTCGCAGGGAGGCCTACGACTTCGCGCGACTTACCACTCTGTTCACGGAGGCGAAAGCAGCGGTGGAGAAGAGCGCATCTCTGGTGCCGGCGAAGATCGAGGAGATGACCGGGGCAGAAAAGGAGAAGGCCCTGGAGGGGTATAAGAAGGGAATGGTAGTGCTATTGGGGGAAATCGATGCGGTGCTCGCCAGTTGCAAGGCCAAGGACGGGACCAAGCTCAAGGCGGCCTACGCCAAGCTCAAGGAGATGAAAAAAGCAGGGCACGAGGAGTACATCGAGGACGAGTAGTCCAGTCCCTCTATTCTAAGAAACAGTCATGGGTCAGGTTCCCTTCGGGAGTCTGACCCCTTTTCTTTGCGGAGATGGACATTACCAGGTCCTGTCCCGATTACCCATGAGGCGCACAGAGTGGATAACTCTCTCGGGGGTGTTGCTGGGTGAATTCGATGACTGGAAGGTTGGTCAGCAATCTCGGTGATAGGGGAGATGCCTTTATTCCCAGAGGAGAGCAGTCGGTATTTCCTGACTCGCGACGAGGACAATTTCAAGACTAACGCCGGATGACCTGAAGGCGCAGGAATTCCCGTTTGCGGGCGCCAATTGGGAATGCCGACCGGTAGGTGTAGGTGGCTGTGCCGTCCCCGTGGTTCTCGATGGAGACAAGGTGGATGTCCAGAGAGTTCCAGTTCTGAAGATCGGGGGAGATCTCCGCGCGGAAGAGGGCTTCGTCAGCAGAAAGGTTTCGCTTGTAGGAGATGTCGAGATGGTTCCGGAGTCCGGCACCACCGTCGTTGAGGCTCGTCAGTCCGAGGGCGATGACCGGATCTTCGACGGGTTCAGCGTCACTGCCTCCAGTTGCGTA
>DMYM01000187.1 GCA_003483645.1 Verrucomicrobiales bacterium | reverse complement strand
TCGATCACCAGGTTCTTGATCGTGGGCAGACACTGGTCCCATACTTCCGGTTGAATGGTCCCCGGATCGCCCGTCCCGCCATGAGACCCGACCAGACGAAAGGCCGGACCGGCCCCCCCCATCATCACCACGCCCTGCCCACAGCCGTCGAGACAGATACGCCGCTCGAGGGGCACCTCGATGGGCCGTGTGATCCGAAAGGTTCCCCTTGGAAACTCGAGGACGCCGTCGCCGTCGGCCACCGCATGCTGGATTGCCCTGGTGTCGTCCGCCTTCCCATCACCAATCGCTCCGAAATTGCGTAGGTTGCTCATGATCTCTGGTTGGGTACGGACCCGGACTGCCCCGCCGGGGCAGTGTCGGGCGAAAGACGAGGGCTGGCGAGCGTTTCCAACGTCGATCCTCCCCCGGGAGCAGGTCCCCTCCCCTTTACTCCTGCTTGCGGCGGATCGCTCCGGTTCATAAGTTCGCGACATGAGACTGCTCATCTGCCCGATTCTCCTCGTTGTCCCTATTCTTGCGAAAGCCCAGGCCCAGAACCTCACGAATGGTGACCTCAAGCTTGAGGGCATCGTGGCTTTCACTGAAGGTCCCGCCTGGCACCCCAGCGGCAATGTCTACTTCACCGACATTGCCAACAACCGCATCATGCGTCGCGACCCGAAGGGGACGATGCATGTCTTCCGCACGCCCTCGGGACGGGCCAACGGACTGCTCTTTGACCAAAGCGGGCGCCTCATGGCCTGCGAGGGTGGTGGGGAAGGCGGCAACCGGCGGGTGACCCGGACGGAGAAGGATGGAACGATCAGCGTACTGGCCGAACGCTACCAGAGGAAAAGGCTCAACTCGCCTAACGATCTCGCCGTGGATTCCAAGGGCCGCATCTACTTCAGCGATCCGCGCTACGGAAACCGTGCCGATCTTGAACAGTTTGACGACCACGGGAAGGAAATCGAGGGCATCTACCGGATCGATGGCCCCGGAAAGATCACCCGCATCATCACCCACGAGGTGCATCGGCCCAATGGCATCCTGGTCTCGGCAGACGACAGGTTCCTCTTCGTGGCTGACAACGTGAACGACGGCCCCGATGAAGGTCTGGGGGGGAACCGCAAACTCTGGCGCTTCGACCTCCAGGTTGACGGATCGATAGCTCCCAGGAGCCGCAAGCTTCTCTTCGACTGGGGCAGCGACCGCGGCCCCGACGGCATGGCCCTGGATTCCACGGGCCGCATCTTCGCCACCGCCGGATTCAACTTTCCCAAACCCCCGGTGGAGACCAGCAGCAAATACAAGGCCGGCGTCTATGTCTTTTCCCCCGCGGGAGAACTCCTGCAGACCATCCCGGTCCCCGCTGACATGATTACCAATTGCACCTTCGGGGGACCGGAACTCAAGACCCTCTTTGTCACCGCCGGCCACAAACTCTGGAGTATGTCGTTCAAGGATCCCGGCCACCTGGCCTGGCCCCGGGTACGGTGAGAGCCGCTCTAAAGCGGTACAAGCAAGCGGCGCCTTTTGAGGCGCCGCCCGGTTTCCTAATGAACGATGGTGACCCTGGTTCCTGCAGAAGCCTTCGCAAAGAGGGTCCTGGCCATTTCACGCGGCATCCGGACACAACCGTGGGAGGCCGGCGATCCCGGATTCGGGATCGGCCCAACGTGCATGCCGATCCCCGAACCTGTAAGGCGCATCCAGTAGGGCATGGGGCATCCCACGAATTTTCCGCCCTCTGGTATCGAGTGCCGGCGGGGGTCCGCGTCATGGACAACAACCTTGCCGCCAGCATCGTAAATCCGACCATAGAGGGTGGAACGTTTGGCGGCCACCTTTTGAGAGATCGTGAAGGACCCGGTGGGAGTCGAGTGCCCGGCCGTGCCGGTAGCAACACGGGACTGCCCGATTTTTACATCCCCGCGGAAGAAATAGGCCGTCTGCTCGCCCAGGTCGATCCGCACCCGCAAGGGAGCACTGACCTCCTCATCCGACCAGTAGGAATACCGGGTTCGTGCAACCCCTTCACGGAGTTGATCGACACGCACGGTGCTGGCCTGCACCAGCGAGGTGCGGTGCGTAGGCGTGGTGCAGGAGGGCAGGAGCGCCAGAAGTGCGGCGGCGGCAAGAAGATTGCATAGTTTCATTGTGTGGTTCTGGTTGATCGTTAATCCGATGAAGGAGCGGGGCTCCTTGTTGCCTCCACCGGAAAACCTGTCCCGCGGTTTTCAAATTTTCGCGGATCCACATGAAAAATAGCTTCTCGCCAGCGAATTCTCGTCAAAATGGAAAATCTGGGCTAGACCCGTCGGACCCATGGTGACCCCGGACAACCCGCCAGCTTCCCCCCTGCAGGACCTCGACGAATGGGAGGATGACCTGCTGCGACGCTATCCGAAGGAGGGCGAGGGCAATCGCAAGTTCCGTGACTACGAAAGCGAGGCCCGACCAGGTGTCCGTGAGTTCTATCGGCTGAACCACCGCCACCAGACCATGGAATTCGTCCAGGAGAAACGTGCCGAATATCTTCCGCTCAACAAGCGCAGGATGACGGTGTGGGAAGCCCTGGAGTATCTCAATACCCTCGTGGACGACAGCGATCCGGACATTGACCTGCCCCAGATCGAGCACCTCCTGCAGACCGCCGAGGCCATCAGACGCGACGGCCATCCCCGCTGGTTCATCCTGACCGGGCTCATTCACGATCTGGGTAAAATCCTCTGCCTCTTTGGTGAGCCGCAGTGGGCAGTGGTGGGAGACACCTTTCCCCTCGGCTGCCGGTTCTCCGAGAAAATCGTCTATCACGAGTTCTTTGCCGACAACCCGGACTCAGCCCGGCCGGACTACGCCTCA
>DMYM01000047.1 GCA_003483645.1 Verrucomicrobiales bacterium | reverse complement strand
CGATCCGGATGGTGAGATCGCCGGTGCTGCCGGCGACCACGGTCTGGGTCGGGTATTCGACATTCGACCCCGTCAGGCGCTTGAGGAGGGTGACGGTGTGATCGGGGTTGAAGAACCCGAGGATGGCGAAGACGAGAAGCACTCCCCCGGCCATGATCGAGATCTTGCGGAGCTGGCCGAAGTCGACGATCTCCTTGAAATCGATGGGACGACTGCGTTCGATGGTCTGGTCACGCATGGCGTCGATCAGGGACTGCGAGACATTATCCTGGTCGGAGCCGGGCCCGTCCTTGAGCTGCATGTAGGAAACCAGGAGGGACCTGAGGCCCGGGTGGTGTTTCTCCACATCGAGGGAGGTGGTTACCGGGTCGTAGGGCCTGAGGTAGCGCAGCCATTCGCGCCAGAGCACCCATCCCAGGATTCCGATGTTCACCAGGAGGAGGAAAACGCCAATGTTCCCGGACATCCCGGTCTTGGCGAAGAGGCCCCAGTCGATGATGAAGTCGACGGCGAGGAGAGCGATGAGCCACACCACCAGGCGCGAAGCCCCGCGGATATTGTACCAGCGTCTCTCCTGCTGGTAGGCTTGCTGCAGTCGGTTTTCGATACTGATGTCGTGTCCTTCGGCCATTAGTCTGATCAGTTCGTGAGTTTTTTTGATCTACCGTTATACGAGGTTATCCTTGCGTCGCAGGTACCACTCGGCACCTGCAAAGGCTACCACGAGGAGGAACCACAGGGGCGTGTCCCACAGTTCGCGCTCGATCCTGACGGTATTGTTGAGTGTTTCCTCGGGGGGAAGATTGGCGGCGAATTCCCCGAGGCCGGCCAGGCTCAGCTGGCGCCCACCGGAAATCTCGGCGGTCTGGCGGGCGACATCGGGTTGCATGGAGGTCTCACGGTCCTCGATATCGACGGTCTTGACGGAAAACTCGGCCGTATTGGAGATCTCGGCGTCCTGGGGCTGGGTCCTGATCTCGTATTTGCCATCCTTGCCCGCCAGGTAGGATCCGGAGTAGAGCCCCGGGGTGCTCTCCACCGCGGTCATCTCGATGGCGGTGGCTGAGTCAGGGTTGTCCTTCTCCTCAAGGACCACCTCGTAGCTTTCGCCCTCCACCGGTTCGAACGACTCCGTGAGGACGTTGGCGAAGACGCGGATCTGGTCGCCCGCACTGTAGCTGTTGCGATCGGTCTCGATGCTGATCTGCTTGTTGGCGCCCAGGAGGCGGGAGAGGGTGAGGAACTGGATGGTCTGGCCCCAGAAGCGGGCGTGGTAGCGGTCGCCCACCTCAAGGCGCATGCGCCAGAGGTCCTCGGTGGCGACGAAGAGGCTCTTGCCTGTTCCGTAGCGGTGCCAGGCCACCAGTGGGTAGTCGGGGTCGGCATCGTTGGCCTTGGGCAGGCGCAGAAGGATGGTCGCGCCGGACTTGGAGCCGGCGAGTTGGGGGAGACCATACATTGGCCTGACGTGAGACCAGATGCGGGAGCTCACATCAGGTGCGAGGGAGAGCGAGGTGGCCAGGCTCTTGTGTCCGTCCTCGGTGACCTCGGGCGAAACATTGATGCCGAGGTTGAGGTAGCCACCGGTGCCGATGTTGACGGGAAGGAGGTCGCCGATGGGGTTGTCGCGATAGGTGGAGGGGGCCGCCATGGGACCGGCCAGCATGAGGAGGGAGCCTCCGCGCTCGCGCACGAGCTTCTCGATGAGCTGGGTCTGGGCTGCGTTGAAGAAGGAGGCGGGCACGTCCCCGAGGATGATGAGGTCATACTTGAGGGCTTCCTTGGGGTCCTCCGGGAAGCGGCCGATGTGTAACGGAGAGGAAGCCGCGAGGGCGGGATCGCCCTGCGTCATGAGGAACTGGACCTGAAGACGGGGGTCGCGCAGGAGGACCCAGCGCAGGTAGCGGTATTCCCACCGGGGCATACCCTCGATGTAGAGCACCTTGATCTTCTCATCGAGGATGCGGACCGGGTGACTGGCGGCATTATTGACCTCCGTGATCTCGCCTTCCTGCAGCTTGATGTTGAAGTCGAGGTCGAGAGTGCCCGATTCGGCCTCGGGGATGAACATGAACTCCTCGAACTGGACTCCTTCCTTGAGGGTGATCTGTTTGCTTTCCTTCTCGTCGTCGTTGACCCGGAAGTAAAGCTGGACCGGCTTGCCGGCGAAGCCACGGGACTCGATCTTGACCCGCAGGGGGACGCGATCGCCCTTGAACACCACCTCCGGGGCTATCACTCCACGGACGTGGATGTCGGGTGGGGCGGGAAGACCGACCGGCACGGTGTAGAGCGGGACGCCGCGTTCCTTCAACCGGCGGGCCACGTTGACGGGATCCTTGCCCTCCACCCAGGCGAAGTCGCTGATGATCATGGCACCGGCGAGGGGTTGGCCCGAGAAGCGGTCCACCGCATCCTCAATGGCATTGCCAATCTGGGAGGATGCGCCCTCTGCCAGGTGCAGGGGAGTGGCAACCGTGCCGTCGTCAGGAGCTTCCGGGGTGGCTCGTGGATCTTCGCTGCGCAGCTGTGAATCAAAGGTGAAGAAACGGAGGTCATAGCGTTCCTCAAGCTGGTCGAGGGGCGTCAGGTCTTCATGTTTGAGGGCGAGGGCAGCCCGGGCGAGGTCGATACGGCGGGTGGAGCCGAGCTTCTGCTTCACGTCCTGGGCGTCATCAGTGCCGAGGCTGCGGTCGAGGGAAATCTCACCGAGGGCCTTGGCGGCTTCCTCGACGTCCTCCGCCGAGGTGCGGGGATCCTCGATGGCCATGCTGCGCGAGGTGTCGAGCATTACGATCATGGACCGTTTGGACTCTTTGGTCATGCGGATCTTGGCGAAGGGCTGCATGATCACCACGATGAGGGTGAGCAGGGCGGCCGCCTGCAGGATCATCATGGCGATGCGGCGATTGCGCGGGACAAGTTCCTCGCGCCGGTAGAGGAAGAACGCGAAGGCGATGGCTACCGCGACGAGGAAGAGACCAAGGAGCAAGCCGCCGCGGAAGGCGAGTTCGACCTGGTCAACTTCCTGCGATGTATCTAGTCCCAACAGTTTCTTGAGCATGGCGTGGGGCGGTGGTGGTTGGATTCGGTAAGAGGCTTGTTCGGACGGGCTTAGCTGCGGCGGGCGGCGGCGACCTGGCTCATCTGCAGGGTGACGGAGAGATCGGCACTGTCTTCCCGGTCAATCCGGTTGGTGAAGTAGCGGGCAAGCACGCTCTGCAACACGAAGACGATGATGGCGAGGAGAAGAAGAAGGTGGGCCAGTTCCCGTCCCCGGCGGGCGTCCTCAATGGCACCGGCAATCGGTCCCGCCCGGTTGAGCACCTGCACCCCGATGGGATCGAGCCTGTTGGCGAGGACGCTTCCTTCAACCACCCGCACGTTGGATTCATCGGCATTGACATTGGCGGCCACCACCAACCCGGGTTTGCCGTCCTCGGCTTCAATCTCGTAGACACCGTGTTCGGTGAAGGAGACAGGCGCGACCGGCTGGTCTCTGTTCTGGATCACGCGGACATCGTCAGATTCCTCGGAATCCGGGCGGCGAAGGGAGACGGAATCACCCACTTCCCGTCCGCTGACCGGGAGCTCGGCATCGGTTCCAACCGTGAGCTGCAGGCGGTCGGGATCGCTGGTGAGCATGGTCACGGCCTGCTGGAGCAGGATGGTGTAGAGCGGTTCGCGCGGGAGGTTGTTCCAGCGCTGGTTGCCGGTGGTGGTGAAAAGAAGAACGGTGCCGGAGCCCGTGGAGCGGCTGAGGAGAACGGGGTCGCCCGACTGGGCGGTGATGAGGACTTCGCCGTCCTCCATCGGGGTGGATTTGATCTGTTTCGTGATGCGGATGGCATCGAGGAGCTTTTCCGGGTAGCGGGCGGTGAGCCCGGCGAGGAGGTGATCGGACCTGGCCGCCTGCAGGGTCCAGCCTTCCTCGTCCTCGCAAGTTGCCACCTCGCCAAGGACCGCAGGCAGGATTCCCTCTTCCCCACCGAGGTTCTGGTTGTACTCCGAGGCCTCCACGCGGTCGCCCGAGAAAATGATGAGGCCGCCGCCACCATTGACGAAGCGCTTGAGGCGTTTGGCGGTGTCGGGCGAGATCGAGAGGACGTTGTTCATGATCACGACATCGTAGTCACCAAGCGTCTCCAGTCCGAAATCGGCGGGATCGATTTCGTTGACGATCACCCCTTCCTCGCTGTCGC
>DMYM01000080.1:683-4189 GCA_003483645.1 Verrucomicrobiales bacterium | reverse complement strand
GATGTTGTCGTAAACCTTGCCGTCGTAGACGATTGCACAGGTCCAGTTGTAGAAGAAACGCGCTTCTGTTCCCTGGCTGATCTGATCACCTCCGCCGTAGGCCAGACACTCGGCATAGTCTTCCGCCCGCGTGATGACGTGATAAACCGGAAGCGTCTTCAGAGTGTCCGCCGAATGACGGTTATAGGATGGCACCCCGTCGTAGACAAAGCAGGCGAAGTTCCGGGCTTCGTCGTCGGGATAGGGTACGCGTTCGGAAAGACCCAGGTCGTCTTCCACGGTAATACGGTAGCGCACCAGGGAGCGGTGGCTCTGAACCGGGAGAGTGACGGTGAAGATATCGTCGCCGCCCAGGGCATCGTTCCCGGATCCGTCGTCGACCATGGTGAGCGAAATCCATCTCCGATCGTAGGCGGGGTTCTCCGGGCGCGGAACGGAAAGGTTGATGTTTCCTCCCGATACCGGAAGTGGAAGATGGGAGGGAACGTAAGCCCCCGGTGCCACGATCTGGTATTCAAGAGTCACCGATCCGACGCCCTCGGGATCGGTAATGAAGGCCGTGACCACAATGGGATCCGCCGAGGCCGGCTGATCCGGAGCATGCCTGACCTTGCGGATGTTGGGTGCGGCATTAACCGCGAAGGCCGTGTTACGTGCACCCGGCGAAGGGGTGGCGATTCCCCCGGTCGCCGAGGGTCGCTTCACCTCGACGTCGAGTCCAATGTCGGAACTCCCCAGCGTGCCGTTGATCAACTGCACTGCCATGGTGTTGGTCCCCTCCACCAGGAAAGCCGCGGCATTGAGGACGCTCTTGTTCTCGTAGGCCCCCTCATTGCCCTGGTTGTTCGCAGTCTGTCCCACCCGGGGTGCTCCGTTGAAGCGACGGCGCTCCACTTCCACCCCATTGATCCACATCACGAATCCGTCGTCGGAGGTCGTCCTGATCGAGAGCTGGGAAGGCACCTCTCCCGGCGCGATTGTGAAGGTCTTGCGCAGGAACAGATGCGTGTAGCTGTTCTGCATCCCGTTGATCGTGGTATTCAGTGTCACATTGCCCACCCTTCCGTAACCGAGCGGCAGCTGAACCCCCGGCGTCCAACTGGCGTCTTCCGCGAAGACCTGCTGCCGCCAGCTGTCGACCGGATCGGAAGCCTCGGTCGCACCGGACCGCCAGCTCCAACCGGTCGAGTTGAGGGGCACGTAGACCAGTTCCGGTTTTCCCGACTGGGGAACGGAAGCCCGCCACGAACTTCCCAGGCTGTTGTCGAGAGCGGGATTGATGAGTTCGATCGAGGCCCCGAACCCATCGGCCAGCACCGGCCAGGGAAATCCCACCCGGTAGTCGGCAAGATCAACCACCACGTCGTTCTGATCCCGCAGCCGGATGGTCTCGCCCTCGGAATCAAGTTGTCCTGCATAGGGACCAAGGGCGCTGGCTCCCAGGGTGGTCCCCAGGGTGACGGGATCTTCGGCAATGACGAGGTAACCATCGGCTGGAATCACGGTTCCGGCGGAAAAGGAATAGTTTATCGCCCCTGAAAGCCGCCACCCGGTAAGATCAGCATCGCTTCCGGCCGGGTTGTAGAGCTCGACGAATTCCTGCCGAACGGTGTTGTCAGGCGGATTGAAGTGAATCTCATTGATGACGACATCGCTGGAAACCTCGATCACGGTGAAGAGGAGAATCTCTTCGAGAAAAAGGCCTCCCGGGTCGGTGGCTCTCACTCGAATGGAGAACGAGTTCCCCAGCTGTCCGGCAAAACCGTCGACTGCGCGCAACTGGTTCCCGACCATGCCGAAGAGTGCGTTGTCCGTTGCCCCCTCCCCTGGAACAAGGGCAAAGGTGTGCGTATCAGCCGGGTTGGAATCACTCGCCTGCAGGGTGGCCACCAACCCGCCCCCCATGACGTTTTCCCCGATCTCCTGCGTGCTGGCGGCAATCCCGGTCGGCGCGGTGGGCAGGGCCTTGACTTCGATCCTGACGGTGGCATCCGGAGACTCATATTTCCCGTCGCTGGTCCGGAAGGTGAAGGCATCCCTGCCCGTGAATCCAACCCCCGCGGTGTAGGTGAGATGGGGCGTCGTCCCGTCGAGAGTTCCATTGCTTGGACCCGATCGCACCACAAAGTTGAGCGGACCGGGGTGTGAGTTGGGATCGGCTCCGGTCAGGGTGATCGTGACCGGGGTGGTGGTGACCGTCTGGAGCACCTGATCACCTGCACTCGGGATTCCCGGATCCACCGCGATCTCGGTCGTTCCTGTCCGCACCGCGCCGGGGTTATCGGTATCCCAGGCCAGCAGAGTGTAGGTGAGTTGCTGCGGGATCCCTCCGGTGTCTCCCATGGTCACCGGGGTGCTGCCACTGGCATTCGTCGAAGAGTGCACCACCATGTTGGCGGAATCACGAACCTCGAGGGAGAGTGAACCAGTCACCTTGCTCACATCGATACTCCAGGAAAGAGTCACCGTTTCTCCTTCGAGGCGTGCCGCCGGCGTAGCGGTGAAGCTCTCAATGCGTGGTCCATTCCCAGGCAGATCGTCAGGGCCGGTCGCGTGGCTCTCCACGACCTCGGTCACCGAAAGGACACCGTCCCAGATGCGGAACTCATTGATCGATCCGGACATGTTGGCATCGCCCCAGGCAGAAGCACCGATCCGCTCCCAGGAACTGGGCAGGATGCTCAGATTGTTGCCGTTGCCGCTCAGGTTGGGCGGGGAGGCCTGGATCTGGATCCCGTCAATCCAGGCATTGACTTCTCCCGAATGAGAGATCGTGAGCGCGAGGTGGTGTTCGGCGCCAAGCGTCGGGCGCGGACCGAAGTTCGCCTCCGGCATGCCCTGGTACTGAATCCGACCCTGACCGCTGCCGCCCTGCTGGAGGTTGAAGATGATGTTGCTGCCGGATGTCCCGTTCCCAAAGGAAAACAGCTTGGCCCAGCTCCCGCTTCCCTGATCAGTGTACCAGGCCTCAAAGGTGACCCCACTGCTCCCGAAATTGGAACCGATCCCTATCGTGCTGGTGAACCCCATGCTGTCACCCGACGGGCCATTTGGAGACCCATCCAGAATCAGTTCTCCTCCACTGACAGATGCATCATCGATCAGGATTCCGTCGTTGCCGCCCACCGAGTCACTCGCATCGGCATCGAAGGAGTAGCGGTGGGCCAGGGTCGCTGCATGACAGGGAGAACAGAGAGAAGAGGTCAGCAGGATTAACCCAGCAAAGGTCAGTCGCTTGGAGAAAGGCACGGTTGATTCCTGGTAATTGGGGGGTTGCACCGGGTCGCGAGAACACCGCAGACGGCACCTCTCAGTTTAGTCCCGAAAGGTTAATCAGAAGACTGAATTTTTCAATAGTTAAACACTACCACAATGGAGGGGTCAGAGAGGTTTACTCCTCCCCGAGCGGACCACGACCACCGGTTACTCCGCGATCTCTATGTTATCAATCGTCAGTCCGCTGAAGGCATCCGCACTGGCGTCGCTCACGAAATTCCACTCGATGA
>DMYM01000080.1:0-378 GCA_003483645.1 Verrucomicrobiales bacterium | reverse complement strand
CGCTCACGAAATTCCACTCGATGACCACGTTCTCGCCGATGGCCTCCGGCACGACCGGGATACTAACGCTCTCGTAATCGTCGTCAAAGACGCTCATGTCGATGGCCGTTTCCGCTCCCAGTTGCACGAGGTCGGAGGCGCGCCGGAAGCGCACCACCGCGGTATCGCCAAAGCCGTCTGCATCCCGGAAGGCACTGAAGGTCAGTTCCGCACTTCCTGCTGCGCTCAGGTCGACGGCAGGAGAACGCAGGGAGATGTTGGAGCCGGAACCGTAGTCACCGATATTGGTGCTCCAGGCACTGGCGGATCCGTCTGCTCCGGTAAGCGGTCCGGTGGAACCGCCCGGGGTTCCGAGTTCCCACCGTGTGTTTTCGAGGG
>DMYM01000086.1:5758-6175 GCA_003483645.1 Verrucomicrobiales bacterium | reverse complement strand
CGAGTTGATCGTCGGCCTGATCAAAGTGGAGGTTGATCGGGAGGAAGTAATGGCGGGGCGGGAGAATCTGGTCCCCTACCTTGTTGAACAGGGAGCCGTCGCCAAGGCCCCCGCTTCTTCCGATGCTCTGATCGGGATCTACACCTGGCTCGCCATGGTGCCCCTCACCGCTCACCTGTGGTTTCTCTACTACCTCCTCATGCTGGTGGCCGGTTTTGCGGTCGCGTCCCTGCTGGTGACGGCCTGGAAGATTCCTCCCCTCCCCGGTTGGCTTCTCTCTGCCCCGGTCTGCCTCCTGGTCCTTGTTCCCCTGACCGCCACCGCCCAGTTCTTCATGCGGCAGTCCTTCGGTCCCGACACCGCAATGGGGATCCTTCCCTGGCCTCCCAAGCTCTTTTACTACACCCTGTTCTTCGG
>DMYM01000086.1:5154-5364 GCA_003483645.1 Verrucomicrobiales bacterium | reverse complement strand
CTCTCCTTCCTGCTCTCCGTCCCGCTGTTCCTCTATGGATTACACCTCTTCGAACAGGGATCATCCGGCACCCAGCGCATCACCTTCAGCCTGTGCGCCGCACTCTACGCCTGGTTCATGGTCCTGGGCTTCCTCGGCATCTTCCGCCAGTTCCTCGCCCGGGAGAACGCCCGCATCCGCTACGTATCCGATGCCTCCTACTGGATGTAC
>DMYM01000086.1:4683-4845 GCA_003483645.1 Verrucomicrobiales bacterium | reverse complement strand
TCCGATGCCTCCTACTGGATGTACCTGGCCCATCTCCCCCTCATCATGGTCCTCCAGGCTCTCCTCTCCGCCATTCCCCTTCCCAGCCCGGTGAAATTCACCCTGATCTGCCTCGCCGCCTTCGCTTTCCTCCTCCTCACCTACCGCTACCTCGTGCGCTAC
>DMYM01000086.1:3905-4369 GCA_003483645.1 Verrucomicrobiales bacterium | reverse complement strand
ACCGCTACCTCGTGCGCTACACCCTTATCGGCACCATGTTGAACGGGAAGAAAGTCCGGGTGCCTCCCCTGCCCCCGGCCGGGGGACCAACCCCACCATTACCCGGTTCCAGCCCATGACGCGGGATGCTGACCGCACTACCGGCATCCACCTGCCCCCCTCCTTCCCCAAAGAATCAGCTGCGGCCCGGAAATATCGGCATCTACTCACTTCCGGGGTCGCGGCATATTCGCCCCGCACTCCTGCCGCCAGCGGTGCAATCGCTTTCTCATCGCGGTGACCCGGTCCGGATCCTTCCCGGCCAGGTTGTTCCTTTCTCCAAGGTCCTCCCGCAGATTGTAAAGTTCCACCGCATTGTCCTCGAAAAACTCCAGCAGCTTGTAGTCTCCCATGCGCACCGCGCTCCCCAGCCGGTTGTCCCGGTGGAAGGCAAAGTTGGGGTAGTGCCAGAAAATGGCCTCCCG
>DMYM01000086.1:3390-3518 GCA_003483645.1 Verrucomicrobiales bacterium | reverse complement strand
TCCTTCCTCGTCTTCAGCCCGGCCAGTTCCAGCAGGGTCGGATAAAAGTCAGTTAAAATGACGGGTAGCCCGCTGACCTTGCCCGCAGCCACCCTGCCCGGCCAGCGCACGATCAGGGGCACACGAAT
>DMYM01000086.1:0-2995 GCA_003483645.1 Verrucomicrobiales bacterium | reverse complement strand
TTGTCCGAGGTGAAGACCACGAAGGTCTCCTCCTCGACCTGCAGTTTCTTCAACTCCGCCAGTACTCGCGCGATGGCGAGGTCCATGGTCTCCAGCATGGCGGGGTAGACCTTGTGATTGTAGCCGACCTTCGGTTTGTCCGCCCACTTGGCGACAAATTCTTCCGGCGCCTCCATCGGCCAGTGCACGGTGTAGTTCCACAGGGCCACGTAAAAGGGCTTCTTCGCCTTCACCTGCTGACGCATGAAGGTGATCGTCTCATCCGCCAGTCGATCCGGGAGATACTCACCCTCCCTGCGATCCTTGAGAAAGGGAATGCGGTAGGGATCGAAGAAGGTGGGCGGCCCCCCGTAGGAACAACCACCGATGTTGATGTCGAACCCCTGGGCCTGGGCGGCAAATTTCTCCTCCCGCCCCTTGTAGAGATGCCACTTCCCGATAAAGGCGGTGGCGTAACCCGCTTCGTCCCGGAGACGTTCCGCGATGGTCGTGTACTCAAGCGGAAGATGATCTCGCATCTCGGCCGGAAGGAGTTTCGACTTCTCCGGCGTGAAGCGATCCTGGTGCGGAAGGTGGTTGGTGAGGTGCAGGCGGGCGGGCGAGTGTCCCGTCATCAGGGCCGCACGGGTGGGCGAACACACCGGAGCGGGCGCATAGGCATCGGTGAATCGCATGCCCTCGGTCGCGAACCTGTCGATGTTCGGGGTGCGGAGGTGCCTGTTCCCCTGGCACCCCAGGTCCATCCAGCCCATGTCATCGATCAGGATGAAGAGAATGTTGGGTCTGGACGCAGCCGGACAGGATCCGGCTCCCCAGGCAAGGGCTACGCTCAGGACCAGGATCAACCCGGTCATCGCCGGCCATCTTTGTGTTCTGGTGGACATATCTGGGTGGGATCGTCAGTTAGAGAGGCCTCCTGTGCCAGCCACAAGTAGTGGAGCATCCCCTTATTACGTCAGAATCTCAGGCACCAGTTCCCCATGCACATCAGTCAGGCGCACATCGCGGCCCCCGTAGCGATAGGTCAGCTTCTTGTGATCCATCCCGAGACAGTGGAGCATGTTGGCGTGCAGGTCGTGAACCGTCAGCTTGTTCTGGACCACCCGATAGCCGTACTCGTCGGTGGCCCCGTAGATGGTACCCCCCTTGATTCCTCCTCCTGCCATCCAGAGACTGAAACCCTGCGGGTTGTGATCCCGTCCGTCCCGACCCTGTGCGAACGGGGTGCGTCCGAACTCCCCGGTGAAGACGAGAAGGGTGGATTCCAGCAGACCTCGCCCCTTGAGATCCCCGATGAGAGCACCGATCGGCTGGTCCACCGCGAGAGCATTCTTGGAATGGCCATCCCGGAGTCCCCCATGCTGATCCCATCGATCACCATTACCCGGATTGATCGTCAACTCGACGAAGCGCACCCCTCGTTCCACCAACCGCCGCGCCATCAGGCACTGCCTGCCGTAGGTCCGGGTGTTGTTGTAGCGGGCGTCCAGCCCGTAGGCCTTCCTGGTCGCTTCTGATTCGCCTGAGATATCAGCTACGTCTGGAACCGCCAGCTGCATCCGGGCCGCCATTTCATAGTTCAGGATGGCCGACTGGATTGCCTCCACATGTTCGTATTCCCGCGCCAGGGAACCATCGATTTCTCCCAGCAACTGCAGCTTCCGGCGCTGATAGGAGAGTTCCTTTTCGCGCGGGATGATGTTGGACAGCACCGGTTTCCCGGTCGCAAAGGTGGAGGGCTGATGAGTGGCCGGAAGGAACCCGCTCCCGAACATCTGCATTCCACCGGAGGGAACCTGTCCACCATGCAGAACCACGTAGCTCGGGAGATCTTCCGCCTCGGTGCCCAGTCCGTAGGACGCCCACGCCCCCATGCTCGGTCGGCCCGAGAGGACGTGCCCGCTGTGAAGGGCGTAGTTGGCATTGGGATGATTCGGAGAAAAGGCGGTCATGGACCGGATCACCGCCAGCTCATCGGCATGGGCCGCGATGTGGGGAAAAAGATCGCTGATGGGAATGCCGCTTTCGCCGTACTGTTTGAATTCCCACGGACTCTTGAGGATGTTCCCGTTATTGTTGAATACGGTAGCGTCCACCGTGAATTTCGGTCGCTGTCCGTTCTCCTTGGCCAGCAGCGGCTTGGGATCGAAGCTGTCCACCTGCGAGACCCCGCCATCCATGTAGAAGAAGATCACACTCCTGGCCTTGGGAGCAAAATGCGTGGGCCTGGGTTCCCATGGTGTGGCGGAAGCCCGATCCTTCTGCAGGACGCCAGCGAGGGCCAGGCTCCCGAAACCGAGGGCACCGCGGTTCATGAAGTGCCGCCGGGGCAACGGCGGAGCGTATTCGGAATGATCCTTAGAAGACATAAATGAATTCCTTTCGATTGATCATGAGGTGGCAGAGCCCTTTCCAGGCTGCCTCGGTAGCGCCTCCCAGTTCCTTGAGCACCTTGCGCCCCCACTGCAACTCCGCCTCGGTGGCTTCCCTCCCGAAGGCCTGTCGGTGCACCTTCCTTAACTGGTCGTCTACCGTTCCTCCCCCGGCCATGACCCGCCGGGCCCAACTTTGCGCCTGTTGGTGAACGAAGGGATCGTTCAACAGGGCCAGCGCCTGGGCAGGCACGTTGGTGACATTGCGCTGACCGGTCGGTTCAGTCGCATTAGGCAGGTCAAAGATGCGCAGGAAGGATGAAAGGAAGTTGCGCCGCATCTCCAGGTAGACCGAACGCCTCCCATTGCCATCCAATGGACCGCTCCGTGGCTTAGCCCGGCTGTTGGGCTGATCGTCGATATTCACCGCAATGCTCGGACCGTACATCTGGTCGCGCTTCAGCTCGCCGCTGCAGGACAGGATATGGTCACGGATAGCCTCCGCATCCATGCGCGCCACCGGCATCCGCTGAAGATAAAGGTTCATCGGATCGGCAGTGAGCATGCCCGGACCCGGGATCGAACTCATTTGAAAGGTCCGGGTGAGAACCAGTTTGCGGATC
>DMYM01000152.1:7330-9069 GCA_003483645.1 Verrucomicrobiales bacterium | reverse complement strand
TCAAGTTCGTGTTGGTAGGAGGCCTCCACCACCGTGCCCTCATCCGGGTGCGCCTTCTTGTCGTCGAAGTGGACGTCACTCTCCTGCTTGGCCCACTTGACCTCCGCGATGTTGATACACGGCAGGAAGCGCAGGAAGAGCAGGAAGAGCGAAGTGAACAGACCAATTGTGCCAAGAAAGAGACCAATGTCTACCCAGCTCGGATTGTAGTACTTCCAGTTGGCGGGCATGAAGTCGCGTGTCAGGGTGGTTACGATGATGACAAAGCGCTCGAACCACATCCCGGCATTGACTGCCATGCAGACTCCCATCACGACCCAGAGGTTTTCGCGACACCACTTGAACCAGAAGAGTTGGGGAGACAGCACGTTGCAGCTCATCATGGCCACGTAAGCCCACCAGTAGGGTCCGGTAATGCGGTAGGTGAAAGCGGCCATCTCGTAGTGAGCACCCGAGT
The DNA here is from genome assembly GCA_003483645.1 of Verrucomicrobiales bacterium. Lineage (GTDB taxonomy): Bacteria > Verrucomicrobiota > Verrucomicrobiia > Verrucomicrobiales > Akkermansiaceae > Roseibacillus_B. The sequence continues at coordinate 8,612 of DMYM01000152.1, read as the reverse complement.
AGAAGGCTACGAAAAGCTCCATCAGGTAGGCGTAGCCAACGATTGTTCCCGTCAGCAGGATGATCTTGGTCATGTTGTCGATGTGCTTCATGGTGATCATGTCATCCAGGCCATAGAAAAACCGGGCCGGGATCATGATGGTCAGCACCATGGCGAAGCCGCCGAAAATGGCACCCGCCACGAAATAGGGCGGGAAGATGGTGGTATGCCAGCCGGGAACTATCGAAGTGGCAAAGTCGAAACTCACCACCGAGTGTACGGAAAGCACGAGCGGGGTAGAAAGAGCCGCCAGAATGAGGTAGGCCATCTCATAGTGGCTCCAGTGGCGATTGCTTCCCCGCCAGCCCAGCGAGAAGATACCGTAGAGCACCTTCTTCACTCCGCGCTTGCAGCGGTCCCGGATGGTGGCCAGGTCGGGCACCATCCCGAGGAACCAGAACACCAGCGAAATTGAGAAGTAGGTTGAGACCGCGAAAACATCCCAGAGGAGTGGGGATTTGAAATTCTGCCAGACCGCGTTGGCGTTGGGAATGGGCGCGAGGTACCAGGCCATCCAGACCCTTCCCACGTGGAAGGCCGGAAAGATACCGGCACAGATCACCGCAAAGATCGTCATGGCTTCCGCCGCGCGGTTGATGGACGTCCGCCAGTTCTGCCGGGTGAGGAAGAGAATGGCGGAAATGAGTGTTCCGGCATGGCCGATTCCAATCCAGAACACGAAGTTTACGATGGGCCAGCCCCACATCACCCGGTTGGTGTTGCCCCACACCCCCACCCCGGTAGTGACCAGATAGGTCAGGCCGCCACCCACCCCGATGATGGCCATGAGGAAGGTAGGAATGAAGAGTGCCCACCAGATCATGGGCTGCTTTTTCTCGACCACACCGCACACACGCTCCGTGATCCAATGGTAGGAGCGCTTGTTGAGAACGAGCTTCTCACGCTCCAGGACCGGAAGTTTTACCTCCCGGGGCACGGGCACCTCACTCGTAGTCTTGGTAGCGGTGTCTGCCATGAGTTTTCAGAGCCCTCAATTAGGCAGTGTGGATCGTGGCCAAGCCTCGGTAGGCTGCATCGGGCATGGCCGGGTTGGGGTTCTTCACACGGGCGAGATAGCTGGTTCGCGGAGCAGTCCCGATATACTGCAGAACATCGTAGTTGCGCGGGTTGGGGATGACTTCAACTGTTCCGTCCTTGTTCTTTTTCTCTCCCTTGTACTTCGAGCGCCAGACCTGTGCGTCCTCCTTGTCGAGGAGGTTACCAAAGCTGATGGCGTTGGCGT
>DMYM01000152.1:0-6997 GCA_003483645.1 Verrucomicrobiales bacterium | reverse complement strand
GCACGCCTCCTGGCACGCCACCTTCACTGAGTCCGGCTTGATCCGCAGGTCCTCCGCGCTGATCGATACCGCGGTGGACCCGACTCCGGCACGCAGCGTCTTGTCACGCCCGATCTGCTTCTGCTTGATCTTGGCGCTCTCCAGGCGCTGCACGCAATAGGTGCACTTTTCCATCACTCCGCGCATACGGACCGAGACGTTGGGGTTACGCTGGAGATGAGGAGCGTTGCCCACCTGCGTCTCGCCGAAGGGCCCCTTGTAGAGGTTGTGATCGATGAGTGGATTGCGTTTATTGTAGTCGAAAAAATTGAAACGCCGCGCCTTGTAGGGGCAGTTGTTGGCGCAGTAGCGGGTTCCAATGCAACGGTTGTAGGCCATTGCATTCAGGCCTTCCTCGGTGTGCACGGTGGCATTGACCGGGCAGACGGTCTCGCAGGGCGCGTTTTCGCACTGCATGCAGGCTACCGGCTGGGGAATCATCTCGGGATTTTCCTGTACCCAGCTGGGAGTGGGCACCTTCTTGTGGGTCTCTTCGTCCGTTTCAGCCATGGGAGCCGCAAAGTAGCGGTCCATGCGGATCCAGTGCATCTCGCGCCCCATCGCAACCTGTTCCTTGCCCACGATCGGAATGTTGTTCTCCGCCTGACAGGCGATCAGACAGGCATTGCACCCAACACAGGTGTTGAGGTCGATCGACATGCCCCACTGGTGGATCTTATCACTGATGAGATCCTCCTGCTTGTCACTGTCACTTTCCCAGGTCGCCGATCCACGACGTTTATAGAGTGAAATGTTTTCGGGAGCGTGTGAATCGACGGGCCCCTGCACCCGCACCTTGGAAACCTGCTTCTCAAAGGAGAGCTTGTGTCCGTGATGCGAGACATCCTTGGTGGAAACCTCGCGGGCGAGTGCCCGCCCGTTCATCGCGTTGTGCTCCTGCACCAGGGCGACGGGATACCGCTCCTTCACCTTCGTGACGTCTATGGCCACCGCACTGAAAGAGGCATCCCTGCGCAACTGGTTGGCATTGAATCCAGTATTGATCCCCACGAGGCCGACGGGAGCGTATGGATCATCCTCGCTGGCCACGTCTACCCCGTCACGCTTATCGGAGGCTCCCTGTCCATAGCCGAGCGCAATCGAGATGCAGTCGTCAGCATGACCGAAAGCCACCAGGACGGGAATCTCCATCCGCCCGGCCATGGTCTTTATAAGTGCCATGGGCGCCCGGGCATTCTTCCCCTCATCAATAAGCGGCTTGGGAGCATTCTTGACCTTGCCCAGGAGCGGGATATCGCTTTCGGGCTCCAGTTCCTGGATCGCATCATAGACCCCGAGAGCCTTGGCGGTCTTGGGCGAAACGAGCGCAGCATTATCCCAGGAAAGTTTTGAAATGGGATCCGGCGCCTCCTGCAGCCAGCCGTTGTCGATATAGCGACCATCCCAAACTGAAGCATCGGCAAGGAAATTGATCTCGATCCCGTCCGACTTGACCGCCCTGAGCCCGGGCGCGGCGTCCTTTGCCTTGTCGGTATCGATGCTCTGGTAGGAACTGCTTCGCAGGTAGCCGTCCCTGAGGGCTTCCTTCCATTCCGCCTCTCCCTCGTCATTGGCATTCCCGGGCAGAGCGAAGGTCCTGCGCACTTCAGCCAGGGCCGGTGAGGGCTCACCTCCCGGTCCCTCCCCCGCGATAAGCGCAGGGGCTGCGATTCTTTCCTCCGGGTTCTTGCTCTCCACCCTGGCCCAGTCGAAGTCCTTCCAGGAAAGAAGCTGCGAGAGAATCTCGAGCTCCGAGTGCCCTCCGTAAAGTGGCAGGATCATCGGCTGCACCAGCGAGTAAATACCGCTGGCGCTGCGGGTGTCCCCCCAACTCTCAAGATAGTGCGCGGCCGGAATATGCCAGTCACTGGCCAAAGCGGTGGCATCCGTGCGCAAGCCGAGATGGATGCTCAGTTTGGCTTGCTTAAGCAGATCGGCGAATTTTCCACCCGGACGATCGTAAACCGGGTTGGCTGGTCCCAGGACGAGAATGGTGGTGTCAGAGTCGATGTCCTTTTCAAACTCCTCAATCGTACCGTAGCCCTCCCGTCCTGTTTGGTAGACCACCAGCGGTCCCCCATAGGCCCCGAGCTTCTTGTTGATGGCGATAACAATGCGTTGCAGTTCCTCGCCGTGACGACTTCCGGCCAGAACCACGGCCTTACCCTCGCTCGCTTTGAGATCGTCCACGCAACCCCTGACCCACTCGTCAAAGGTCTTCGCGTCTCCCAACAGCGCTGCCTTCTCTTCCGCAGACATCCTGCCCGCCTCGTAACCTTCCACCGTCACCCCAAGCTCAGTTGCGAGCTGTGCCGCGATCCTCGCGATCTGGCTCGGAGTGGACCGCAGACGATGATCGGCCATCCCGCCAGTCAGGCTGTAGGCCGTCTCCACCACGTAGAGCCGGTTCATGGCCTCCGCATCGATGTCCTGCCGGTAATCTTCTCCCCCTCCCTGCCGTTTCCTGGAAAACTCCGATGCACTCCCCATCGGATCGATCCCGAGAAAGTCGCAATCCAGCGAAAGGATGCGATCCGCCTTCGAGAAGTCGACCACGGTCTCCGTTCCGTCTCCAAACACCTCGGCGTGCACCTTGCGGCGCGCTTCTCCCCGCAGGACCTCGTAGCTGTAGAACTTTGAACCCGGAAATGCTGCCTCGAGCTCGCCCTTCAGACGATTGCGGGTCGGGCAGTCGTCTTCACCCACCAGCACGGCAAGTTTCCCTCCCTCCCTTGCGATGGAGGCGAAGATCTCTTCAAATTCCTTCTGCGAGGCCTTCTTCCCACCCTTCAGGAAATCGCGGGAGCGCTTGGGATCGTAAAGATTGAGAACGGATGCCTGGGTCAGGGCATCAGCACCGCACCCATCGTTGTGGTCGCCGTTGGACGCCACCTTGGTGGGTCGACCCTCGAAGGTGGTGACCACCAGGGGCACGGAGCCCTCCGCCCGCGGCCGGGTGGAAGCATAGTAGAGAGGCTTACCGGGTATGACCCACTCCGGCGCCTTCTTGTAGGGCACGATGTAGGACTCCGGACGTCGACACGACACCAGTGTCAGCCCGCCTAGCGCCGAGGACGCACCCATGAGCTTGAGGAAGCTGCGCCGCGTAGCCTGCCGGTCTTCCTCGCTCAGGTAGCCGGAGCCCTCCGGGAATTCACGCTCCAGGTGCGCTTGGAAGGCTGCACTACGCTCGAGTTCACCCACGCTGCGCCAGGACACGATGCCCGCGTCGTCTGCGGGAATCTCCGGATGATGCCAGATGCGTTTACTCATGGTCTAGCGGTGGCAGGTCGAACAGCTCTCCTTAGCCTGGATGTTCCAGTGCTCCTTGAGGTAGAGGCCGAGGTCCTTCTGAGTCTTGAGTTCCTTGCCGGACTCGGGATGCCGGAGTTTGTTTTCGGTCAGCCATTCCTCCGCGTCGTAGTCGAGGTTGAAGACCTCTTCCAACGGACGAAGGTGATCTTCCGGCTTGCGGTGGCAGTCGAGACACCAGCCCATCGAGTGTGGCTCGGCCTGGTAGACAACCTTCATCTCGTTCACCTTCCCGTGACAGGACTTGCAGGATACCCCGCGGTTCACGTGAGCCGAGTGGTTAAAGAAGACGTAGTCAGGATTCTTGTGCACCCTTACCCACTTGATAGGCTCGCCATCATACTCCGGATACTCCTTGTCGAAGGCCCGGCGCAGCGGCTTGAGTTTCTCACTGTCCTTGCGCACATGCTGGTGACAGTTCCAGCAGGTACTGGCGGAAGGAACATTGGCATGGCTTGAATGCTCCACAAAGCTGTGGCAGTAGCGGCAATCCATCCCCAGCTGATTAACATGCAGTGCGTGATCGTAGGGAATTGGTTGGGACGGCATGTAGCCGACACGTTGCGCTTTCGGGGTGGCGTAATAGGAGAATCCCACCACCACTCCGGCACCGGCGACTCCAAGGCACACCGCAATTTTGAGCGGCAAAATGTTCGTCCAAGGCGGGAAGAAATTGGCCATGTGCTTTCCTTGGGAAGAGCGTCCCTTAGGGAGCCGTAACAGTTTGTGAAAAATTTCACAAGGACTTTGTGAAATTTTTCACAAGCGGCCGAATTCAAGTGGTCCTGGCAGGATGAAATGGCGTGTTGCCGCCGCCCTGAATTCGGGTATCTCCAGTTCTCTTCTACCCCCACAAGATCTGAAGGCTTGGTGGCGCCCTGTGCATGACCTTGGCCTCTCAGGGAAGAAGGAGGGCTGGAGATCATGAAGCTCGTTAGTCCACCGGGAACCGAATCTACTCAAGACAACCTTCTCCCCTTTCATCCCGGATCGCGTCTCAAGCTGCCAGCAAATCGGGGCCACCCCGATTCAACCCATGCCATCCCTCATGGAGATCGGAAGTCACTCCCATCGCACAAAAAAGAAGCCCGCGACCAGGGCCACGGGCAACTTGAATTATGAGATCTCGGAACCGTCGTCTTCTCAGTCTCTATTTCGACGGCACATCGAAATCCCCCAGAGCATACTGGAGACCGCCTAGGTAAACCTTGAGCACCTCCGGGTGCCAGTAGATGGCGTCATTGTGACCGAGGGAGCAGTAGAAAACGCGACCTTCACCCCACTTCCGCACCCAGGCCACGCCGTAGTCACGGTCCGCACGCTTGAGGTTCTTCTTATCACTCTTCTCCAGGTCGAGACGCAGGAGCATCTGCACCTTGCTGGAATCGTAAGGATCACGAAGCTGGTAGATTTCCTCCTTGAAACTCATGCTCTCACCCTTGAGGTGAGCCACGATGGGATGCTTCTCCTGACCTTTTTCCACCGCAATGGTCACATTGCTACCACCACCCCACGGGTGTCCATCGAAGGCGCCGTTGATCATCTTGGAGTATTCCGGAGTGTGCCCCCCTCTCGGTTTGAGGGTGTCGGTGGCAGAGTGGAAACCAGCAAAACCCTTTCCACTTTTCACGAAATCCTGCAGGTTCTTCTGCAGTCTCTCGGAGCGCGCCTGGGCATCCGGATTGCCCTTCTCCATGAAGGGGTCCCCGGTGGTATTGAGGAAGAGAATAGCGTCGAACTCGTTGATCTTGTCACTCTCGAAGTTGCCCAGATCATCGCTCAGGATGGCCTCAAACGCACCGGTCTTTTCCCCCATCATCCTCACCGCGGTCAGGCCCGTGGGAATCGAACCATGGCGGAACCCGGTGGTACGTGAGAAGACGAGGAGCTTGCGCTTCTTCTTGGCCTCGGCAAATACCTTCTCAGGCAGGCTGGGCGCAATCTTGTCGGCATTCTTGCCCTGAGGCTTGCCATCTTTCTGGCCGATCGCCAGCGGGACCATGGTCGCCACAAGGGCAATGGGGAGGATAAGGGACAGTCGCTGTTTCATGATGATCTTGGAATTCGTTGCAAGCTAGAGAACGTGGAAGGGAACCACAATCCTTCAATCGCAGGACTTCCAGTCACAAATTCCGGAAAACCCCCCGCTTCCAGCCCTACAGGTTCAGCCTGATCCAGGCGGCGTTGTTCTGCGCGGACTCCACGCAGGCCTTGATGAAGGCGTTGCCCGCCACCCCGTCATCCACAATCGGGAAATCGTAGCCTCCCGCGGGTAGATCGTTCCCCTCGATCTGGTCGGCAATCGCCCCTGCGGCCGCGAGATAGATATTGGCGAAGGCCTCGATAAAGCCTTCCGGGTGCGCGAACGGCGTCCGTGAGTTGGCGGAGGCCGCTTCTCCGACATAGTCGTTGCCGCGGCGGCATCCGCCTTCAGACGATCTTGGTGTCCTCCGCACCTGACAATCTCACCAAGCCAACCCTCGGCGCCTCTCCCCGTTGCCCACGCCTCCGCGGCTCCCATCCGCGATAAAAAAAGCGCGGTCAGATCACTCCGGCCGCGCTTGGAAATTCAATTGGCGTTTGATCAGCCCTTCGTGACCGCCTCCCACGCGCCGTCGGCTTCGTCCGACTTGAGGCAGGCGTCGATGAACGCGAGCCCCATGCGACCATCGTCGATGTTGGCATACTTGCTGCCGTCGCAACTCCACTCGTCACCGGACTGGTAGGCCCGCACGTCCTTCTCAAATTCGCGGTGCAACCGGGCATAGGCATCGTGGAACGCCTCGCCGTGACCACACGGGATCGTCGGCTCGTCGATCAACCACTCCGGCACATCCCCCAGGAAACCGTCGTTCGCACTCACCGCACCGCGCCAGTAGTCGCGGTCCGGCTGACCATCCAACAGGATCGTGATGCGCTCGGGATCCTCCTGGCGCCACTTGAGCGCGCCCTTCGTTCCCGCAATCATGATGCCGAGGTCGTTCTTGTGGCCGATGCAGATTTGCGAGGCCCGCACGAGGCACTTGCCGCCGTTGCTCATCTCGCCGTAGATCGTGAAGTGATCGTCGATCGGGCGTCCCGGCACGAACTTCTCCAACCGTGCCGACACACGTTCGACGTCGAGCCCGGTCACGAAGCGCAGCTGCATGAGGGCGTGGGTTCCGATGTCACCGCCGCATCCGCTGCCACCCGCCTTCTTCGGGTCGGTCCGCCACTCGGCCTGCATCTGGCCGGTGTCCTCGAGCTTGTCGGCCAGCCACCCCTGGAGGTAGTAGGAATCCACCCAGCGCACCTCGCCGAGCAATCCGCTCTGTACGATGAACCGGCTGAACCAGCTCGACCAGTGGCCGAGATAGGTGTGCGCCACCGCAAACGGCACGTTCTTCTCCTTCGCCTTCGCCACCAGTTGGTCGGCCTGCTCAAGATCCACCGTCAGCGGCTTCTCGCACATTACCGGCAGATCGAGTTCCAGCGCCTTCATGGCGGGATCGAAGTGCACGAAGTTCGGCGTCACGATCAACACATAGTCAACGCGCTCCTCCTCCGGGAGGTTCGCCTGGTCGGCGAACAACTCGTCGTAGGACGTGTATCCCTTCACCGGATACGGCCAGTTGTCGGCCTCATTCATCGCGATTTCCGGGTCGGG
>DMYM01000181.1 GCA_003483645.1 Verrucomicrobiales bacterium | reverse complement strand
TCCTTCGGCAGTGAAAACTCACCAGGTAACCGGTGGAGAGGTCGACTTCTCGCGGCGGGAGATCCGCTTTGAGGATGGAGATCGGGAGGAACTTTCCGAGAGGGAATCCGAGCTTCTTCGTTACCTGGTAGCCCAGAGTGGCCGCGCGGTTCCGCGTGATGAACTCCTGCGCCAGGTCTGGGGGCTTGACCCAAAGAATATCGAGACCCGGACGGTTGACATGCACGTCGCCCACCTGCGGCAGAAACTGCGTTGCCAGAACGCGGTGGTCACTGTGCGGGGAAAAGGGTATATGATCGCCAGCTGATGAATCGCCCCTGGCTAATATGGAGCGTCCTGGGAGCCTGTGCTCTCCTTATCGTAGGGGCGATGGCATGGTCGACCAATAAGGCGATCCAGCTGGAGCAGCAGCAGGCCCTTGCTGAATCGGAAGCTGAACTGGAGGAGCGGATCCGCATGAGCCTGTCGCGGATGGATGCTGCGGCCACCGGATTTCTCATTCTTGAAAACCAGCGACCGCTTCATCATTACGAGGCCTTCTTTGAGCCGGAGGACGTGCTCACGAATCAGTTCCAGGTGGTGGGCAAGGGTTTTGTCTTCCAGCCCTCACCGCTCCTGCCCGAGTTGCCGGAGTTCGTGCGTCTGCATTTTGAGATCGATTCCATCACGGGGGAGGCGACCTCCCCGCAGGTGCCAGTCGGCAATGAGCGGGACTATGCGGAACAGAATGGAGTGCAGCGGGACTATCTGGATGACAACAAAAGGGAACTGGGTACCCTGCAGGGTCTGCTGGCACAACCGAGCAAGTCGAGCCTCGCCGACGGCGGAACGAAACTCGACCTGCTCTGCCGGGTGTGCGCCCGGGTCGATGAGGCCCTGGTGAGCCGGAACTGGGCGTGGAATATCCCGAATCCTTTCACGGTGCGGCAGAAAGAGCAGGATGTGGCCCAGGCGCGGGCAAACAATGAGGTGAGCAGGAGTCAGCAGCACCCGAAAGATCTCGCCCTGATTGAGAAGAAGAAGCGCGCGGAGCTCTATCAGGATACCTCCCAGCGGGCGGTGCCCAAACCGCAGGCCCTGCAGAACCTTCTGCCCCAGTCCGCCCAGGCTCCCGCTTCCTCTCTACGAGGGGCAAGAATTGAACCGGATGCGGGGCAACCTGAAACCAAGGCATTGGCCGACCAGGAGCAGGAAGGCCGCCGGAAGGTTGCGCGAAGGACGGAGCCGATCGCGGTAGAGCAGAGGGAGAGTGGAGCCGTTCAGGGAGAATCAGATCAAGTCGGGGGGGTGAGCAAACTGGTGGAATTGCCCTCGGAGATAACCCCTTTCCATCCAATCTGGCTGGGGGAGGATCTCTTCATCGTGCGGGAGGTTGCGGTGGCAGGGTCGCTCCGCTACCAGGGAGTCTGGCTCAAGGCGGAGGGCCTGGCAGACCACCTCCTCGGAGTGATCGAGCACCTGTTGCCGGAGGCTGGTCTTGAGCCTCTCCTCGAGATTTCCGCATCATCGCCTTCTGGTGTGTTTGATGCGAAGCTGGACGAATTGTCCAATGATCCCCTTTCGCTGGTAACCCTGCCCTGGCGCCTGCAGGCCGGCGAAGATCCTGTGATGGCCGGGATCGGGTGGTCGGCTCTGCGAATTTCGCTGATGGCTGGCTGGGTGACCCTGCTGTTGGCGCTCCTCGCTTCGGCGGCTCTGATGAGGGGAGTGATGAAACTGAGCGAACGGAGAGCAACCTTCGTGTCCTCTGTCACCCACGAGCTTCGCACGCCGCTGACCACCTTCCATCTCTATTCCGACATGCTGGCGGAGGGCATGGTCAAGGAGGAGAGAAGGCAGAAGGAGTATCTCACCACCATGCGGCGGGAGGCGGAACGCCTGAGTCACCTCGTCGAGAACGTGCTTTCCTATTCCAGGTTGGAACGTGGCAGCGCACGTGCCGAGCACCAGAAGATCACCCTGCAGGGACTGATCGATCGGATGCGCCCACGCTTGAGCGAGCGGGTCCGGAAGGATGGAGCCGAATTGGAAGTGGTTTCGACCCAGACGGAGGAGGCGCGGATTGATACCGACCTGACCGCGGTGGAGCAGATTGTCTTCAACCTGGTCGACAATGCCTGCAAATACGGGTTGCCGGAACAGGGAGCACGGGTGGTCTGCCTGCGGGCCTCCAACGGCGGGAGGGTGGCCCGGATCGAGATCTGTGACGGGGGCAGAGGAATTGCCCGTTCTGACGTGAAGAAACTCTTCCGGCCCTTCCATAAGTCGGCACGGGATGCGGCGCATTCGAAGCCCGGGGTTGGCCTGGGACTCGCCCTTTGCAAACGTCTGGCGCGTGAGCTCGGAGGGGACCTCACCCTTGATGAGAGGGAGGCAGAGGGAGCCTGTTTTGTCCTGGAGTTGCCATCGGTGGGCTGAACCTGCCCCACTGAGGTCTCTTTTGCCTCCTTGAAGGGAGGGAACCGGTCCCCATTCCGGAGCCCCTTTTCGACAGGGAGCTCACAGGCAGGCTGATAGCATTGAGCTTGGGAGGGTTTACGCTATTTTGATGTTTGATGCGGAAGATCCTGCACATCGACATGGACTGCTTCTACGCGGCCATCGAGGTCCGGGATGATCCCTCCCTGGTGGGAAAACCGGTCGCGGTGGGCGGATTGCGGAGAGGGGTGCTCACAACCGCCAACTACGAGGCCCGCAGGTTCGGGTGTCGCTCGGCCATGCCCACCTACAAGGCTCTGCAACTCTGTCCGGATCTGATTGTCCGGCCCACCCGCTTTGATGTCTATGCCACGGAGTCGAAAAAGGTGAGGGAGATTTTCCACCGGTTCACGGATCTGGTGGAACCGCTGTCTCTGGACGAGGCCTATCTGGATGTCACGCGCCACAGGGTAGAGGGTGCCCTGATGGCGTCGCGGATCCGATCACAGATTGAAGAGGAGACCGGTCTTACCGCCTCTGCCGGGATCGCGTCCAACAAGCTGTTGGCCAAGATCGCGAGTGACTGGAACAAGCCAGACGGGCAGTTTGAGATCAAGTCGGGGGAGATAGAGGAGTTTCTGGAACACCTGCCAGTGAAGAGGCTTTATGGAGTGGGTCGCAAAATGGAGGATAAGCTGGCTGCGATCGAGGTTCTTACCTGCGGGGATCTGCAGCGGATCAGCAAGCTGGAGCTGGCCGAGCGATTCGGGAACTGGGGGATGGATCTTTACGATCTTTGTCGCGGTAGAGATGAGCGTGCGGTCAAACCCAACCGGATCCGCAAGTCCGTGAGCAACGAGACCACGCTGCGGGAGGATATCGAGGAGTTTCCACCTCTGGTCGGAATCATGGAGGAGTTGCGTACACGGGTCGTGGCGACGGTCTTCTCAGAGCACGCGAACCGGGTGATCAAGTCACTGGTGGTGAAGTTGAAGTTCTCTGATTTCACCAGGACGACAGCCGAGCGGACGCCCGGCCCGGTTGAGGGCGGAGGGGGAATTGATCAGGTCATGGATGCCGAGAGATACCGGGAATTGCTTGCCGAGGCATGGGATCGTGGCAATGGCAGGGCAGTGCGATTGATAGGACTGGGGGTTCGTTTTGCGGATCCTGAGAGCAAGGTGCAATTGCAGCTGGAGCTCTAATGGTGGACTGCAGCCTGAGGGTTCTTGACCAGCCGGGTGGCTATGATCTCATGTGGCGGTGGAGTTCACCGATATCGATCGCGACGACCTGCGTAATCTGATGGAGGAAATCGGGAGCACCAACATGCCTTTCGGGAAGTTTGGCCCGGATGAGTATCCGCCCCGGGGAGTGCCCATCATTGATCTCCCTCCGGAGTATCTGGCCTGGTTTACAGAGCGCGGATTCCCCAAGGGGCGCCTCGGCGAACTTCTTGCGACTGTGTTTGAGATTAAACAGAGTGGAGCGGATGCGGTCTTCCAGCCCCTGAGAGAGCGCAATGGGGGGCGGTTCCGATTAGCCAGGAAGCGACGGCGGACTGTCGACTTTGAGGAGAGGGAAGACCAGAGGTAAAGAATTCGTAAAATTGGGATCTAGCTGCTGATTTTCTGCTAAGATATTCCATCCCCGAGGGTCTATCCGGTAAGCTCGCCTCTTCAGAAAGAGGGAGCGGGACGATCCAAAAGAAAAACATTTTTACCATGAAACTGAATCTCCTCCTCATCGCACTGTTGCTACCCGTGGATGGGCTTGCTGCCGAGAGTCCTTTTCCCGCCGAGAAGAGTCGGGAAAAGGCGAACAAGCTCAGTCAGGAGGGGAACTGGAAGGACGCCCTCGCGCTACACCGGGAGCTGCTGGGGAAGGTCGATGATGCAAAGAGCTGGAAGGATCTTGAGAATGCCCTCCAGGCCCTTCGCCATCTGCGGCAGATAAATGTGGCGGATGAATTGCTCGAAGAGGCTGTCCGGAGTCATTCGAAGAACTGGGCGCTTTTACGAGAGGCCGCAGAGAGTTACCACCAGTTGCAGCATACAGGGTTCCTCCTGGATGGAGAATTCCATCGTGGACAGCACCGGGGGGGAGGCCGCTACGTGACTTGCGGGGGGCGGGACCGGGTGCGGTCTGTGCAACTGGTGCTGAAGGCTATTGAGAAGGCAGGTGCCCTGGATGCAGGAGTGCTCAGCGAGATGCACGCCGAGCTTGGTTCTTATCTCACCAGCGGTCGAATGGGTTCACGGAGGGTCTGGGCATTGGGGGTGCTCACCGCCCTGGATGAGTTGCCTGATTATGGCGCCGAGGGGCGTCTTTCCAGCGGAGGAGGGGCCCCGGTTGATGCTGATGGGGAGATGCTGGTGATTGAGGTTCCGGAATCCTGGGAGGAGGCCCGCAATGATGGGGAGCGGTGGCGGTGGATGCTCAGCGAATCCGTGCGCCTGAAACCCGCCAAGAGATCCCAGGCGGAGGAGCAATGGGCTCGTTTTCTCGTTCAGAATTACGGGGTGACTACCCTGTCCGGTTTCGGATGGTGGAGACAACAGGATCCCGATGAAGCGAAGGGAATCCTGCAGGTTCATACCCTGGAGGAGAGTGAGACAATTGCGAAACTGGCCAGTGGGGTGCGGCGCTTCGAGCTTCCCGAAGATTATCAGTTCATTCCGCTCCTGCGCCGACTTTCAACGGGGAAGATGTCCAACGACTCGCTTGGCGACCTTCTGGTGCAGATTCTCTTGAATCGGCGTCAGCATGTGAGTGCGGGCGCTGAGTTGAAGAGGCTGATCGAGACCCATGGTCGGGGGCATAAAAATCACCGACAGAGGCTGCTCGAGCAGATCGAGGGGGACTGGGGACGCTTTGTTTCCGCTCCGATGTCGCAGGCGGGTCAAAAACCGAAGGTTGATTTTATTTACCGCAACGCCAGGAACGTCAGTCTCTCACTTCATGAACTGCGGATCGACCTGGTGGTCGGTGATCTGTTTCGCCATCTTGAGAGCAATCCCCGCCAGATCAGGCATCAGACGCTGGACGTGGCAGGCATTGGTCATCGCCTGGTGAATGAGAACCAGGAGAAATATCTCGGAGAGAAAGTCAGGGAATGGGAGGTCGCGCTGGACCCCCGGAAGAATCACTGGGACACGCGGGCAGAACTTGAAATGCCGGTAAGCAGGGCGGGGGCCTACCTCCTGAAGGCCACCGCTGGAAAGGGCAATGCCTCCTGGATTGTAGTGTGGATCAGCGATACCGCGCTCGTTTCCCAGCAACTCAGGGAGGGCAAGCTGTTTTACCTCTCGGAAAGCAAGGCCGGCGCGCCGTTGAGCGGGGAACTGGAACTCTTCGGATATCGCGTGGAATACCGCGAAGGTCTAGCGAAAGCCCTCAAGAAATTCGACGTCAAGACCAAGAGGTTGAAGAAAAAAATCGGAGCCGGTGGGTCAATCATTCTCGGCAAGGATGTCCTGGACCAGAATTACCACTGGATGGCGGTGGGCCGAAGTGCGGCGGGCG
>DMYM01000028.1:4007-4467 GCA_003483645.1 Verrucomicrobiales bacterium | reverse complement strand
CCGCTCCCATCCGCTCAAGCGAGCCAGGTTTTCCGATCACGATATTGTGCGGCATGGAGTCGGTATTCTCGAAGACGATCTTGACCCGCTTGCCAGCCGGCACGGTGAACTCCTTCCTGTCGAAGAGCATCTGTTCCCTGACGGGCTTGAGATGCACCACCACCGCCTGGGAGGTATCCCCCAGGTCAAACTGCGGGCTCTGTCCCACCAGTCCGGAAACCCCCGCCTTGAGTGCGAGCTTCATGAGATCGGTTTGGCGGGCCGACGGGAGGCGATCGAGCAGACGCTGCAACCGGGCCACTTCTTCCTTGCTCACCTCGACTGTCGCGCCGGCGGGCCAACCCCGGGAGAATCCTTCAATCAGATATCCGGCCAGCTCGGCATCCACCGTGGGCAGGCGCATGAGCCATACCTTCAGCTCTTCGGTCCCGCCCTGATTGGCCATGTTGCGTGCCACCGC
>DMYM01000028.1:0-3635 GCA_003483645.1 Verrucomicrobiales bacterium | reverse complement strand
AGCCACCAGCTCGACATCGTCGAACCAGCCCGTGCCGGTCACCTTGCCCCATCCGCCGAAGAGACAGTAGATCCGCAGGCGCTTGTAACCACCGGTGTCGAAGACATGCTCGATGCGCTGCCAATCGTTGGTGCCCTTGATCGCCCGACTGGCATTCCTGTTCAGACCCGGCAGGTAGAACATGGCCCCACGACCCCCGCCCTGGAGGTTCTCGGTTTTCACCCAACCTCGCAGGCGGTAGATGTAGTGTGGTCGCACATCAATCTCGAGAAAGTAACCGGCTTCCGTGATGGTGTCCGCCGAGATCCGCACACAGTTCTTCCCGCTCGCGGAAAACTCGACATCGAGATCAAACCCGGGTTCGCCCGACCACGTCCGGGTCTTCCACCCCTTGGGACCATCGCTCTCCGCTTCCTCGAATCCCGCGTTGGGGATCAGATTCCGAGCAGGCTTCTGCACACTCGCTTCACCAGCCCTGCCCTCCGTAGCGGCGGGAAGCGACTCCACCAGAGCCCCAAGGAAAGAGCCGGCATTGCGGACCGCCGCCAGCGCGAAGGCAGCCGGGATCCAGTGGTCGCGGGCACCCTCCATTTTCTCCAGGCCCCTGGCAAGGGCGGGTCCTGCCGCCGGCGTAGGCGGCATCTCGGCAAGTGCCACCAGGGCGGCCAGTTGCACGGAGGGTGCATCGTCAAGAAGCACCCTGGAGGCAAGCAGCAGGTCGCGGTTTTTCGCATCGCGGGCCATCACGATGACACCCGCACGCCGCACACTGGCCGCCTCATGACCAAGCGCAGCCTTGATCTCCGCATCGCTTACCGCTCCCAGTCCCTCCAGAGTCCACAGCGCATGAAGAGCGGAAGGATCATTTCCGATGGCATCAATCTTTCTCTTCGTAGTGAGCAACTCCTTCAGTTTCGGAACCACATCCTTCTTCCCCCGGTCCACGAGAAGACGTTGCGCGGCCAGACGCCAGAAGAGATTGGAATGGGCGAGAGTCTCCAGCAGCGTTTCAGGATTCTCTGCGCTGAGATTGGGATAGGCCTTCTTCTCCGAAGGATAAATCACGCGATATATACGCGCCATCCTGTGTTCACGCAGGGGCGTGACGTAGGCATTGCCCTTGCCCATCTTGAAACCACCCGGCAACGGGTTGTGCTGGATGATGAAATCGTACCAGTCGGCCACCCAGACCTGTCCATCGGGACCCACCTGTGAGAAGACGGGGGCACACCAGGCATCCGCACTGGCGAGGAGATTGCGGCCGTCCACTTCCTTGAAACCCGATCCTTCCGGTTCCAGCACGCACTGGTGCACGAGATGGCAGGTCGGTTCATTCACGAAGGCGATGCGATTCCAGTACTCCCTGGGAAAGGTGCGGGCAGTGTAAAGGTTGTGTCCTGCGGCCGCAGTGTAACCGCCGTGCACGTCCACCTGCCGAACCTGGTCAGTGATGGCACCCATCGCGTAATGCCCATCCAGTTTGTGGGAGGCCAGGCGCGGAATCCCGATCACCCCGTCGAAGAGGCGCTGGGCCATCCCGATGTGCAGGCTGTGCGTGTTGTTGGCGGTGGAGCCAAAGAATTCGCCGGTCTCCGAGATTCCGAAGCCCCAGGTATTATTGCTTGATCTGGCAATGAACTCCATTTCCGAGCCGTCCGGCCGGAAGCGGTAGAAGCCGTTCGAGAAACCGTGACCCTTGCCCCCCACCTGGCCCCGAAATCCCGAGTAGCCCACCGAGCCATAGATCCAGTTGTCAAAACCGTAGTGGAGGCTGGAGGGACCGGCGTGGGTGTCACCCGTCCCCCAGCCACTGAATAGAATCTCGCGCACGTCCGCCTTGTCGTCGCCGTCCGTATCCTTGAGGAACAGCATGTGCGGGGCCTGTGCCACGATGAGTCCCCCGCGCGCGAAGACAATGCTGGTCGGAATGCTCAGGTTGTCGGCAAAGACGGTCACCTTGTCACAGCGTCCGTCCCCGTCGGTGTCCTCCAGGATCTTGATGGCGTCCTCTCCTTCGCCCTCCGCAGATTTGAGGTCGTTGGGATAGTCGCGGGTTTCCGCCACGAAACAGCGTCCGCGCCCGTCCCACGCCAAGGCGCTCACATTGGAGATCTGCGGCTCGGCAGCAAAGAGCTGCAGCTCGAATCCGGCGGGCACCTGGATCGTCTTCATCGACTCCTCTGCCGGGACCGGGTGCTGGAACCTGGGCGGTGGATTGCGCCGCTCGTAGTTGGGAACATTCTCTTTGGTGAATTTGAACTCCGGAATGTCCAGGCTCTCCCAGTGGGCGGCGGATTGCTCCCCCACCGCCCAGAGCACCCCGCGGCGGATGAGTTCGTGGAATCCGGGGTTGGTCCAGGTGCGTTGATCATGTCCCCAGGCGGTGTAGAACACGCGGCCCTTGCCCTGCTTGCGCACCCAGGTCCATGGCTCCTGGTCACGATAGGTGAGGACCTTGCGATCCTTCTCGTTATGCTTCTGGTGCACGTAGGTCTCGTCCCAGCTCTCGAAACTCTCAAAGCCCTTCATGACCGGGTGGCCCGCCTCTGCAATGCGGGTCCGGAACACCCCGGTCCCGTGGCTCTTGAACTGCCCCCCCAGCAATTCGACCATGCGTGGATTCACGCCGAAGCACGCCGAGGCACAGTGGACCGGAATATAGCCGCCACCAGCTGCCACGTAATCGAGGACGGCCTGCTCCTGCGAGGCCGAAAGGCCCCCGATGTTGGCATAGACCATGAGACCATCGTAGCGCGCCAGGTTCCCGGGATTGAGGTCGCCGAGATTCTCGGTGTAGGTGAGGAATATCCCCTCCTTGCCCAGCGCGTGTTTCAGTTCCACCACCCGCGCGGAGGGATCATGGTGTCCACCGTCCCCGAGGAAGAGAAGTTGGATGGCCCTTCCCTGAACCGGCTTCCTGTCTCCATCGGGAGCCGCCAGGGCTATGAGCGCGATCACCAGGGTGAGCGCGAGGAGGCAATTGCGATACAAATTCATTCCCGGATGCTAGCCAGCTCCGGCCGGGCAGCGAAACGAAATTCCCCTGATGACCGTAATTTAACCCACTCTCTGCTGTTAAAGTCACCCACCCACAGGACGTTGTCCTCCGGGTTGCGCCATCCCTCTCACCTTGGCCTCTACATGAGGGGCTGGCCCGGACCGGCATGATAATCCTTCTTTCCGCTGCCTGCCAAACGCGCTAACCCTTGCACAAAGAGAACCATGCACACTGACCGTCGAACCTTCCTCACCCGCCTCTCTGCTGTCGGCAGTTCCCTTGTCATTCCTTCCCTCCTCACAGCACAGGACAACGCTTCCGCTGGTTCGGGAACAACCCGCAAGAAGATCGCCTTCCTTGGCTCGGTGGTGCGGACCCATTCCCACTCCCAGCATTTCCTTGATCGCCTCGCCCTGGGCTACGGCTGGCGTGGCGCCTGGCAGGAACCCCGCCTTGAAATTGCCTCCGTCTTTATTGACCAGTTCCCCGACCAGACTGACCTCGCCCGGCAGCGCGTGAAAAAATACGGGCTGAAACTCTACCCTGAAATTGAGGAGGCCCTGACCCTCGTCACGGGCAAGCTCGCCGTCGACGGCGTGGTCATCATCGCGGAGCACGGTGACTATCCCAGCAATAA
>DMYM01000043.1 GCA_003483645.1 Verrucomicrobiales bacterium | reverse complement strand
GACCGCTACGATACTACCGAGGACCTCGTTCTCAACACCAAGTCGGGCCCGATCATTTCCGTGGATTTCGACACGAATCCGGGAGGATTCATTCCGGTTTTTGATGGGGAATGGGATTACCTCGATAAACTGGAGAATCAGGTGGGCGCGGACCACAGCTATCCCTTGGATGGCGCCGGGAGGGACTGGAACAGGGTAGACTTCGAGGTCGCGTCATCGAGCATCGGGCCCTGGTTGTCCGGGTCGCTCCCGTTGCAGGGTGGCATTGTAGAGGCCTTTCCTCCGGACACTCCCGACCTTCTCCTTGGGATTGGTGATGGACCCAACGGTCAGAACATGATCACCACCTACCTGTTCCGGAACACCTTCACCCTCACCGCAGAGGAGGCTGCCGAGGGAGACTGGGTTGCGAATCTGGCGGTGGACGATGGCTGCATCATCTATATCAACGGAGTGGAGGTGGGATCGATCTTCATGCCGAACGCCGCGATCGATTCCAACACCTTCGCCCAGGACGGCAATGAGTCGACATATAACGATGTGGAGCTGGACGTGGCCGGGGTGCTGGTGGCAGGGATAAATACCATTGCGGTCGAGGTTCACCAGGGGAGTCTCGGGAGTTCTGACGTCGGAATTGATATCAGTCTGCAGGGCGGGGGGGGAGGGTTTGTCTTCGTGGCCGATGCCTTCGGGACAAACCAAGCCGCATATGCGGCAGGGGTTATCGATCCGTCGGGTGGGTTTTCGGGGGCTGGAATGCAGGTGGTGATAGGCGGACTCGATAATCGGTTTGTGCCGGGTCCCCATGCGACCTCGGGTGCCTTCATGCAGAGCTTTACCCTGGCGGCGGCCGCTACCCTGGAAATCAGTTTCCGCTATCGTCTGGTTAATAGCGACCCACTTGAGGCAAGCGAGTTTGGAGAAGCGGTTTTCGATATCGATGGCGTGCGCTACGGGGATGACGCGAACAACTCCCTGGTGCACATCAACAACGGGGGAGATTCCGGTTGGGTATCCGCGGACTTCAGCCTGCCGTTACAGGCTGGCAATCACACTTTCGCCCTGGGTGCCTACACCGACGGCACGACCCGGGACAATGAGCAGATCCGCGCCTATTTCGACGACATCTCCGTGACGCAGGGGATTGGCAGTGGAGGAGGGGTCCTGGAGAACGACACGGTGGGAGGGAACGCCTCCACAGTGGTGGTGCTCCCGCCGGAGCATGGCGTGGTGAGTATGGCTCCCGATGGCGTGTTCATTTACACGCCCGTGGTCAATTTTTTCGGAACGGACAGTTTTACCTATGAAGTCACGGACGCCAGCGGCACCTCGGAACCGGCTACTGTGATCATAGAGGTGCAGGCCGTTAACGATCGGCCGGTTGCGGTTCCGGAGACTTATGCCGTTGCCGAAGACGCATCGCTCGCCGTGGACCTTCCGGGCGAGGGAGTGCTTGATAACGATAGTGATCCGGAAAGTGGGGATTTGAGTGCGGTTGAGGGAGAGGATGTGGAGCACGGATCGCTCACCCTGAATTCGGATGGAACCTTCATTTATACGCCCGATGACGACTTTTTCGGGACAGACAGCTTCAGTTACCGCACCAGCGATGGATCTCTGCAGTCCGGGTTGACGGTGGTAACCCTGATAGTAGATCCTCGTCCGGATGCGCCGGTCACCCGGGATGACAGTTATGTGGTCCCGGAGAACGCAGTCCTTGAAGTGAGTGTAGCGGGTGGAGCGGGGGGGGGTGCGGAAACGGTGGTGCCTTATGGATCTGAATGGAGATTCGACGACACGGGTACGGACCTTGGCAGTGAGTGGCGGGAACCGGGCTACAACGACTCGCAGTGGAATAGTGGTCCGGCTGAACTGGGATATGGCGACGGTGACGAGGAAAGTGAGATTGGTTTCGGTGGTGATCCCCAGGACAAGCATCCTACCACCTACTTTCGCCGCACCTTCATGGTCGAGGACACGGATGCGATTGTGAGCGGCGCCTGTCGGGTTTTCCGCGATGACGGGGTCGTGGTCTTTCTCAATGGGACCCGGATCGGCATCGACAATATTGATGCCAACCCATCCTACGACGACTTTGCCCAGAGTGCGGTGGACGACGGCAATCTTGAGATTGAACTGCCTCCCGTCCCGCCTGCCCTTTTTGTGGCAGGGGACAATATCCTCGCGGTGGAGATCCACCAGAGCGACCCGCAGAGCTCCGATCTTAGTTTCAACCTGGAACTGGAAGTCGTGCGTGGTGCCAGGACCGGCTTGCTGGACAATGACACTGATCTCGACGGGGTGGGTCTGACCTCCGCCGTGGAAAGCGGTCCGGCTCATGGCTCAGTCATCCTCAATGTGGACGGGACGTTTCTCTACACGCCGGGGTTGAATTTCGAGGGAGAGGACAGCTTTGTCTACCGCGCCAGTAACGGGGCCGCCAGTTCGCTGGGGATGGTGACAATTAACGTCCTGCCGGGGCTCAATGATATCCCCGAGACGCAACCTGATGTCTACTCGCCCGGGGAAGACACGGAGTATGTCCGCA
This sequence comes from Verrucomicrobiales bacterium, assembly GCA_003483645.1. Taxonomy (GTDB): domain Bacteria; phylum Verrucomicrobiota; class Verrucomicrobiia; order Verrucomicrobiales; family Akkermansiaceae; genus Roseibacillus_B. The sequence continues at coordinate 5,894 of DMYM01000043.1, read as the reverse complement.
GCGCCAGCCAGGGAGTTCTGGCCAATGATGTGGATCCCGACGAGGAAGTCATGACCGCTACCCTGGTGAGTTCTACCTCGCACGGGGTGCTCACCTTCAATGGAGACGGATCATTCAGCTATCTGCCGGCCCGCAACTATTTCGGCCCGGACTCCTTCACCTATACGGCCTCGGACGGCAAGTCGGTTTCACCGGTGGAAAGCGTTACCCTGAATGTGATCAACGCGGAAGACATCCCGGAAACCATTTCCGATGTGTATGCCATCGATCCGGGCGGCTGGATCATAATCGATGAGCAGGATGGAGTTCTTGCCAATGATTTTGATCCCGATGGAACGACACTGGTGGCGGAATTGGTCGATCCTGCGACGAGTGGTGACCTGATCCTGAGTCCGGAAGGATCGTTCTTTTATCGTGCAGCCGACGGGAGCCCCGGAGCAGTGACCTTCACCTATCGTGCGAACGATGGGGTTCTCGCTTCGCCGGAGACCACGGTCACCATTCATCTGGACCGCGCTCCCAACGGGGTCGCTGACACTTACGGTGTGCAGGAGGATGCTTCCAGGACTGTTGCTTCGGCCGAGGGGGTGTTGAGCAATGACAGCGACGCCGAGAACGATCCCCTTGCCGCAATTCTCCTTTCTCCGCCCGCGCACGGGCTACTTGTCCTGGGCCAGGACGGATCGTTCTCGTATACCCCGGAACCGGATTTCGAGGGGACAGATGCCTTCACTTACACTGCGATGGATGGGGTGCGCACTTCCGGTTCCGTGGCGGTGAATCTCACTGTTTCAGGGATAAACGATCCTCCCGTGACGATGGATGACTCCTACCTGGCCATTCTGAACCAGGAGTTGTCCATCAACGCAGCGGCGGGTGTGCTGGTGAACGACTTCGACATCGACAGCGCCGCCCTGGTCGCGTCGCTGGTGAATCCGCCCGCCCACGGAGAGGTCATCCTGAACGGGGACGGATCATTCGTCTACACCCACCCTCCTGGATTCACGGGGACGGACAGTTTCACCTATCGGGTGCGCGATGGCTCTCTGGGCTCTGGTCCCGGCAAGGTGACCATCCAGATTGGGGGAGCTTCCGACGCGATCGTGATCAATGAGATCATGTACCACCCGGGAAGTGGGAATGTTGCCCACGAATTTCTTGAACTGACGAATATCGGTGACGGTCCCGTGAAGGTGGAGGACTGGAGTTTCACCAATGGGATTAATTTCACCTTTCCGGATCTCACCATCCCGGCCGGGGGGTTTTTGGTGGTGGCTGCCGATCCGGCTGAATTCACGGCTATTTATGGAGCAGTTGATCAGCTTGCGGGCGGGTGGACCGGGTCTCTGAGCAATCGTGGAGAAACTATCCGACTGATCGATGAGAAGGAGGAGCAGGTCGATGAGGTGAGTTATCATGACCAGGGAGAGTGGGCCACCCGGACGCGAGTGACGGACGCCGGGGAGCCCGGTTGGACCTGGGAGGCTGCTCATGACGGAACGGGGGAGTCCCTTGAACTGATTCAGACGGGACTGACCAACAAATCGGGTCAGAATTGGCGGGCGAGCGAAGGGGGGGCTACTCCCGGGGCTGTCAATTCCGCGGCCCTGGATGAAAGTGCGATGGCACCCCTGGTCCAGGATGTTACGCACAGGCCTCTCGTTCCGCGCTCCACGGATATCGTCACGATCCGGGCGAGATTGCGTGACACCTCCATGAGCGGTCTGACAGCCACCCTTTTTTACCGTGTCTCGGTTCTGGAAGCCCCCGAGTTCTCAAGCACCTCGATGGTGGATGACGGCTTGCACAATGACGGGGATGCCAATGACGGGGTATTCGGAGCGACTCTGCCCGCCATGGATGATGCAACGATCATCGAGTTCTACCTTTCGGCCACCGATGGAAGCAACGTCCGGACCTGGCCGGCGCCTACCAGTATCGGACAGGTGGCCAACCTGCACTACCAGGTCGATGATGAACCCAATCCGGAGGGAGAAGGCATCTACCGGCTGATCATGACCAGGGCCGAAAGCCGGGTCTTCTCGGACGTTGATCGTGACTCGAATGCGCAGCACCACTGCACCCTCATTGCAGACGATTGCAGTGGTCCTGTTGTGCGCTACCAGTGCGGCGTGCGGGTACGGGGAGCAAGTAGTCGCCGGGACAATCCGCCACCGATGCGGATCAATCTTCCCCGCGACAGGCCGTGGAACGGATCGAGTCAGATGAATCTGAATACACAGTACACCTGGCTTCAGTTCATTGGAATGAAGCTCTTCCAGGCAAGCGATCTTCCGGCTCCCGACAGCAAGCGCATCGCGTTCCGGTGGAATGGCAACGATCCGGCCAGGGACAGGCAGGAAGACTACGGAAGTTTCGTGCACCTCCAGCCGCTCAACTTCGAATTTGTCGACGAGAAAATGAGCCGTGATCCACAGGGCAATCTCTACAAGAAGGTGCGTCCCGATGTGAACTGGGCCTACCGCGGAGGGGACCTGGATCGATATGGCCGCGATGGATGGGGGAAGCAGACCAATGGCTCGGAGAATGACTGGACGGATCTCGATGAGTTTCTCCGCGTCATGAACCGGGCGGATAACGATCCGGATTACATCGACCAGGTCGAGGTCGTAGCCAATCTTGATCAGTGGATGCGTTGGTTCGCAGTAGAAACACTCATAGCGAACGGGGAGACGAACGCCAGTAACGGAACCGACGACGACTACAGCATGTATCGCGGAGTGGTCGATCCGAGGTTTCTGTTCATCCCGCACGACCTGGACACCATTCTGGGCCGGGGAGACGGATCGCGCATCACCGACCCGGAGCACACTCTCTTCGACATGGTGAGGTCAGGACAGACCCTCGGTCCGCTCGTTCCGCTTTTTGAGGAACCCGCCATCCGAATCCGTTATTTCCAGGCCCTGCGGAGCCTGATCCAGACCAGTTTCTCGAAAAGGCGCTTTGATGCTCTCTTGTCCAATCATCTTTCGGACTGGGTTCCGCAGAACGTGATTGATGATCTCATCGACTTCATGGACGCCCGGCGGACTTATGTGCGGGGGGTAGTGGACGGGGAGCTGGGACCCGCTCCTCCACTCCTGGGTCCTACTACCCTGACCTCCGAGAACTCCCCCCATGGGACGCTTTTCCTCAGCGAGGTGCTTGCCGTGAATGAATCGGCCCATGAAGTGGATGGAAAATTTCCCGACTACATAGAGCTGGGGAACACGGGATTGACCCGCTCCCTCGGCGGCTATTCGATCACGGACGATCCCTCTGAACCTCGTAAGTTCGTTTTTCCGGCCGGAACGTCAATCGGCAGTGGTCAGCGCCTCATGCTTTATGCGGATTCGGGCCCGGGGCAGGGAATCCGTCTTGGATTCTCCCTCAATGGCGCCGGGGAATACGTCTTACTCTTCAACTCCGCCGGGACGCTTGTGGATTCGGTTGTTTTCGGTCCCCAGGTGGAGAACTTGTCCATCGGTCGGACCGGGCCGGGAGAGATTAACTGGGTTTTGACCCTGCCTACACCTGGTGCGCTCAACCAACCCCACTCCCTGGGGAATCCAGCGGGATTGCGTCTCAATGAGTGGTTGAGTAAGCCAGAGGTTGTCTACACCCAGGACTTCCTGGAACTCTACAATCCGGAACCGTTGCCGATCTCAATCGGAGGGGCACTCATCACCGATGATCCGCTCAACCTTACCCGGTCAGCTGTCCTGCCTGCCCTTAGTTTCGTTGGGGGTGGGGGATTCGCAGTTCTGGAGGCGGTAGGGACTAGTGCCAATGGCCCGTCTGAGCTGCCTTTCAAGCTGGGTGCCGCCTACGGGTGGGTGGCGATTTATGGATCCAACCGGGTGGAGATCGATCGGGTTCATACCGTGTGTGATGCCCCGGACCAATCGCAGGGTCGTGCAACGGACGGAGCGTCGCTCTACGTCCAGTTTGCCGTTCCGACTCCCGGGTTCTCGAACAGCACGGACCTGAGCGCTGAGAGCCGGGTTCTGGAGTCGCTCCGGATCACGGAGATCATGTATCACCCTGTCCAGTTTGCCGATGCAGAATTCATTGAAGTCCGCAACGTTGGGAATCTTCCGATTAATCTCGAGGGAGTCGAGTTTACGAAGGGGATAGAGTTTGAGTTTCCGGACATGATCCTCGCGCCGGGCGAGTATGCCGTGGTGGTTTCAGATGAGGATGTCTTCCAGGCTGTCCATGGATTCGGGGTCAACATTGCCGGAGAGTGGTCCGGAAAACTAGACAATGACCAGGATCGCCTGCGATTGGAGATCGTTGACCTCAATGCGGTGGTGCACGATTTCATCTACCGGGACTCGTGGTATCCCTCCACCGATGGTGGAGGCTACTCGCTGGTGATTATCGATGAATACGGCAATCCCGGCAGGTGGGGTGAAAAGGAGAGCTGGACGTCAGCAGGGGCAGGGGGAGGGTCACCCGGTGCCGGGAGCGGGTTCTTCGTTTTCGGTGGGGTGGACCAGGAAATCGTCCTGCCGGCAGATGCGACCCTCAATGCCACTGTCCATTACGGTTCCCTTGATCGTGCCGCCGTCACGCTCAACTGGATCCTGGAGAATGGGCCCGCGGTGGCCACCTTCGGAAACGGGAGCAACGAGGACACCACGGTGACCGTGCCCGTCGCAGGGCGCTATACCTTCGCACTGATCGCTACTCCTGATGCTGGTCCGTTCCAAACCGGCGAGGTGACCATTATCTTCCGGGACTCTTACCAGGCGTGGGTGGTGCGACAGTTTGGAAATCCGGATGCGGTTGGAGCGAGAAGGGCGGCTGATGAGGACGGGGATGGAGTGCCTAATCTGGTTGAGTTCGCCCTCGGTCTGGACCCGTATCTTGCTGACGCTGATGCCCTGGTAACACCCTTCCGTTCCCCCGGCGGAGAACTGAGCCTGGTTTATTTCCGGTCCTATCTCTCGGAGGATTACCAGGTGGTCCCGGAGGTTTCCTCCGATCTCGTTTCCTGGCAATCGGGTCCCGCTTTCGTGTCCGAAATCGTGCTGACAGCGACGGATCAGGGCGAGTGGATCCAGGCCAGCGATCTGTTTGCCTACGACGGGGTTACTCCGCGCTTTATCCGCCTCCGGGTCGACAGTCCCGAGTGAGGCGTGGCCATGACGGGAAAATTGGAGCCAACTGCCTCCCCGGAAGGCGGATGAGGGCTGGAACGTGATTCATGGCGGACGACAAATTCCCGGCATTGCTGAATGGGTCGAGGTGAGCTACAGTCGCGGGCCTCCACCATGCAAGCTGCCGGATTCTCCTTCCAGTCCTGGTCCCGGTGTTTTCGTGTCTCCTCTGGGGGCAGGAATTGGGCAAGGAGGGCGCCAAAACCGCCGCGACCAAAGGAAAAGGAGCGGATGATGCCTCGGTGCTGACCCGGCCGGATGCCCGGACCATGACACTCAGTATTCCGGCCCCCCGGGGTCTGATCACGGACCGGAATGGCAAGCCTTTCGCTCAGAACAGGGTGGGCTATCAATTCGCCATCCAGTTTGCGCATTTCCCGGACCCGGTTGATACCGAGATCATTGCCTGGGCGAGGGAGCGCCTGACGCACGCTTCGAGATTGGCGGGAAAGGACTACAACGTGACGGACGAGGTCTTCCTCTCGCACTACAAGAACCGCCGCTGGCTGCCACTCATTTTTGCCGCCTCTCTCGTGCCTCCTGACCAGGAGGAGTCCTTCAAGAAGCAGCTCATCCCGGGGTTGGTCATGCATCCGATCTACCACCGGCACTACCCCGGGGGCCCTTCCGCTGCACACATCATCGGCTACGTGCGCAGCAAGGGGCGGTTGCCGAATGGCCCCATCGTGCATGGGGACCTTGTCTTTGAAGACACATATGGGGATGCCG
>DMYM01000203.1:5345-5676 GCA_003483645.1 Verrucomicrobiales bacterium | reverse complement strand
GGGCTGCTGCCGTCTGCGATTCAGGGTCCGTGGGGGCGGGCGGGCTGGGAGGCTTCTCGTCCTGACCAAAGATCGGAGAGGACGGACTGGCAGGTGCTTCCTCGGAAAGCGGCTTCAGCTTGGCAAATTCAATTTCGCCCCCGGTCGGATCGGGATCGATGGGGGCGATACCGGCGGAGGCTTCGCCTTCCTCCTCCGGCGCAGCAGGGCCGACGGATGGCTGGAAGTACTCGATAGATGCCGGGGAGGGAGTATCGGAACTGTCCGCCGGAGGCAAAACGGCCACAAAGGGCGAGGCCGGTTGACTGGCCAGCGGACGGATACTCTCCTC
>DMYM01000203.1:1463-4991 GCA_003483645.1 Verrucomicrobiales bacterium | reverse complement strand
GGTTGCTGTTCCTTTTCCCCGGCACCGGGGCCTGTGTCCCCAGCTTGAGTTGGCGGAAATGCATCGCGGGGATCAGGGAACGGCACGAAGGCTGAGACGGGTGCCCCGGCCCCGGTCTCCTCTGCATTGGGAGCTTCCACGGCATCCTCCTCTAGCCGGCCAACAGGGGTGAAGGAGGGGAGCTCTTCTGTTGCCCTTTCCGGTTGCTGCGCCGATTGGACCGTGGGCGGCTGGGCTGACTCCTGCACCGGGGTGCCTTCCGGTCCCGGGGGCGGTTTAGGTGCGAAGGGACTCTCGACGGGACTGGCGCCAGCCGGGTCCCCGGTTAAAACTGGTTCGGTAATTTGCTCCGGATCAGCCCCGGACTGCTCCCTTGCCGGAACGCCAGGGGCTGGCTTCGGCTGAGCTTCCTTCTCCTCCGGCTCCGGTTCGAGGTCAAGACCCTCAAAGTTGGGCAGATCGGCGAGGGGATCAACTATCTGAAGATCCTCGCTGCCACCCCACCGTTCGAGCTTTGCCACCGTGGTGGATTTGGCCTGGGACTTCCCGGGTTCGGGTTCGCCATGCTCAAGTTCCTGCCACGCTTCGGAAGCCAGCTTCAGCACGTGCCGCGAATAGAGGCGGTCGGCACAGGTCGCCCAGTCGATCCCTGCGATGACCTCGGAAGCTCGTTCCCCTGCCCGCGCGGAGATCAGGGCTTCCGCCTCTTCCCTCGAGAGAGCCCCCAAGGAAACATTGTGTTCCAAGAGACGATCAGCAAGCCCCCCCGGCAAAAGCGGAAGGAAGGCGGATTCCCAGATATCGTCGTTAACGCTGAGAAGCACCACCGTGCCGGGACACGACTGCGAGATGTTGGCGAGGAAAGAGGAAAGGGCGAGGGCATCGGGAGGCGCAGTCGAGAGGCCCTCGGTATCATCGACGACAAGAACCGGACTGGTCACCGTGCCGCAGAGCGCCAGCAGTCCAAGAAGGCGCTCTTCCGCAGCAGATGCCGACTGGCTCTGGAGATCATTACGGAAGATGGTCTCAAACAGAAGGCGAGCCCGCTCGACATTGTCGGGCGGGGTGGTTGCGAAGCGGAAGAGGAGTTCCACCCAGTAGGACGCCTCCCGCAGACTGGCCCCACTTTCCCTCGCGAGTTCTGCCGCAAGGCGCGGCCCCAGGATTTCAAAGTTTGATTTCGTCCAGTGGGCTGTCACGGCCCGGTCGTGATGAAAATCAAAGGTCTCCACCGGATTCTCGCGCAGGGCCGCGAGGGCTCCCTCGGGATCCTGGCAGGGCACTTCGCCGGAAGCCACCAACGGTTCCAGGCCCAGAGCAAGAATCCCGCGGGCGAGAAGATCCAGCTTGGTCAGGGTGGTTGAATCCGGCAGCACCTGGCAGAGCGCCTGCAGAACGTATTCAAGGACATGAGCGGCATCGGTTGTCCGGCCGCCGGTAAGATTGATCCGGATAAACTGATGACTCTCCGCAAACTCGCTCGACAGGCGTTGCAGGAGAGAGGTCTTTCCATAACCGGCCCGTGGCGCCCTCAACAGGATGACCCGTCCGTCTCCTCCGCACCCGGTATCCAGCAACCCCTTGAGTTCTTCAAAGGCTCGCTGGTTAATTGCATCGACACTGTGTCGGTGCTCTCGCCCGAAAACCTCGAAACGGGAACTGAAGGGATCAGGAAAACTCATGAACAGGAAGAGATATCGATGACGTCCGGAACTCTAGGTAGACGCCGTGATCTCAGACAAGCTCGAAAGCTGTGAACAAGCTGCTATTCCAGTGTGAAGAACTTGTTAGAAAAGTCCAGACCGCGACTGGTCGTCATCAGGGTTTACACCCATGACCGCCGACTAATCACCCCCTTCCGGAATCTACGAATACGGACGTCCGTGCGGCTCTGTGCGCGCTGTCCATACAACGCTCTACGTCTTCAAGATCGCCAGGATCTCCAAACCCCGTAGAGAGTATAGTATATTCGCTGGCGCACCAACATCTTGAACGCGAACTCAAGCTGTCCCGGTGGGAGCCTGTCCAACCACTCTCCTGCAAGCTTCAACAAGTCGCGGGCCGCCTCTCCCGCTCGCACAGATCAAACACGATCGTCTTTACCCAGCTGTCGAGTTCCACCGTTTCCTCCGGCATCGTCATGCACGCAGCAGAAATACATGCCTCACCGAAGTTCAATTCCCCTCGTTACCATCCTCTTTGACTGAAAACGTCACTCCCGACATCAGTCGCCGCCCGTAGGACCGCTCTCGACGGCTACTGGTTCACTGGCTTTACCGGGGCAGCCTGGAGTTTCCTGAGGAAATTGTCGCTGGGCTGCTCAATGGTGCCGCTCAATTCGAGGTCGGTCCAGCAGTAGCCCAGCCGGGGAAGACTGAAAGACGAATAGCGGGGCTCGGTCAGGGATTTCATCATGAGAACCTCGGGGACACCCAGTCGCAGGGTGCCGCTCAGTTCCTGGTCTCTGACCACGATTTGCCCAGTCAGCATCATATGAGAGCGGACTTCATATTTGAGATCCTCGATGCTCAATTGATCACGGTCCCATTTCAATGTCCCGGTGATGGTGCCTCCTTCGGGGCGGGCATAGTGCTCCTTGCGCAGAATGGAGGCGAGTCCTCCGAGGAACCTGAACCCTTCAATCGAAATTTCAGTTCCGCTGAAGCTGAGGTCAAGCTGTCCCGAATCCACATGCCGGGGATCAAATGTCAGGGACCCGGAGGGCGCATCCACGTGGCCCTTGATGAGGCGCCCGAGGGCTTCCATTCCCAGCAGTTCGCCCATCGGAAAGCGGATGAGTTGCACATCAAACACGGAGGGACTGCCGGCCGTAATAGGCTGCACTCCCTTGAACACGGCCTCACCCGAGCTGGGACTCTTGGTGTAGAGGGATTTGAGATCAAAAGCTCCGTCATTCCATTCACCAAGCCCAGTGCTCACCTTGAGCTCCGTCCAGTTGCCGAAACGCGCAAACCCACCGCTGAGGACGAAGCGCAGACCATCCCCGTCTTCGGCGGGCCGTGCGGTCAACTCTGAACCCCGCAGACGCACCACGGAATCGTCAGTCTCGGTCCCGTAATGGAGGTCAAACTGGCTGCAGCGGTAGCTCCCGAAATCAAGGAACTCCTCCCCCTTGGTGACCAGGGGGCTGATCGTATCCTCGGGTGGTCGCAGCACCATCGTTCCCAAGCGCGCGCGAAGCTCTCCTCCCCGCAATCTGGAACTGATAAAACTGGAACCCTTCAACCGGGCCTCCAGGGATGAGAGCTTGAGACTCCTGGGTAGTGAACCGGCTGGCCAGGCAAACTTCACGGACTCTACCCGGCTCTTGATCGGATTCACCGAGAGATCTGCGAGTCCCACCTGAGACCCGGTGGATTGTCCCAGGCTCTTCTCCAGATCCTCCCGGTAACCCCTGCTGTTGAAACGGGCCAGAACCAGCAGCAGGGAAACCCCGGCGGCAACCAGAAGGACGAAGAACCCGATCGTCGTAACCAAGCCGTAACGGCGTCGGCGGAACTTGGGGCT
>DMYM01000203.1:0-1169 GCA_003483645.1 Verrucomicrobiales bacterium | reverse complement strand
ACAAGCCGTAACGGCGTCGGCGAAACTTGGGGCTGGCCAGCTGATCTTTCCGTCGCTTCCGCCTGCGCACCCGCATCGCCTTCGATCCGTCAGACCGGGTCACCAGTTCAGCATCCTCGCTCCTCGTCTTTGCCCGTTCCCCCTTCTTCAACTGCTCCATCATCTCGTCGACGGAGTAGCTGCGCTGTTCTGAATCCTTTGCCATGTCTCTACGGAGAACCCGCGAAAATTCGTCTTACCGGCTGACAGGCTGGCCGGAGGGATCCTCCAGTCGAACGGTCACCAGGATAATGTAGGCGTCCTTCAAAGAGGTCTCAGCCTGGGATCGGAAGAATCGCCCGATCAGCGGAATCCTGCTCAGGACCGGTGTGCTGTCCTCCACTTTGATGTTCGAGTTGGCGAGTAATCCACCCAGAACCACTGTTTCGCCATTGTAAATGGAAAGAGTCGAATTGCCCCGGATCGTGCTGAATACGGGCATGAGGATGGCATTTTCGGTAATTATCCCGAAGGAGCCCGAGCTCAGGACCCCGCCGGTCGGATCGAAGACCGCGCTACTGCTCCCGCCCCGGATCGGCGTGCCGTAGTTGATGAAGCCATCAAAATTCCGGATTTCCGGTGTGATGGCCACTTCCACCACCCCGTTTTCGCCGAGCTGGGGAAGGACTTCGAGCCTGCACCCGAGGTTGGTGGTCGCAAAGGCCGTCGGATGCGCCGGCGTAACGGGCGTGACACCTGCATTCTGCCCCGCCAAGCCTCCCGCCGGGTCGATCTGGAAGTTGCCCCCGACCTGGTTCGGAAGCTCGGGGGGTTCATACTCGGTTGGATAAGTGAATTCCTGGACCGACTCGATGGTGGCGGTCTGACCAGAGCGGGTAATCACCGTTTTCTTGGTCATCAGGTCCAGACCGTTGTGCTGACTGGCGCCCCGCATGAGCACTCCCACCGTGGCATCATTGACTATCCCGGTGGCCAGGATGCTGCCGGGAGCGCGGAAAAACGCGTTCTCGACCGGAGAGCGGGCCATTGCCGCATCGATGGAATTCTTCTCGGTGGCAAGATTGCCGCTGCGGTTCCCGGCATTCAGGGGGCGGAAGGGAGGCGCCACCACCGGAGTTCCATTGCCCACCGTTCCCCCGTCGAGCAGGAGTTCATCCGTGAGTGACTGC
>DMYM01000479.1:1900-5199 GCA_003483645.1 Verrucomicrobiales bacterium | reverse complement strand
TCCACTGTTCCTGCCCGCGTGTTGAAGGCCCTGGGGTCGCCGACGATGGGGCATCTCGATCCGGATTATATTGATGTCATGGATGAGTGCTGCGCCATGTTGCGGCGGGTCTTTCGGACCGAGAACGCGCTGACCTTTCCGGTCTCAGCCACCGGCATGGCGGGAATGGAAGCCATTGCAAGCAATCTGGTGGAGCGGGGTGATGAGGTGATCGTCTGTATCAACGGGGTCTTTGGAGGACGGATGAAGGATATCATGGAGCGTTGCGGAGCAGTTGTGCACACGGTGGAAGCGGAGTGGGGGGAAATTATCACTGATGAGGCGGTGGGGGAGGCTGTGCAGGCACATCCGAAGGCCAGTCTCATGACCATTGTGCATGCGGAGACCTCAACGGGCGCACATCAACCGTTGGTGGAGATCTCGAAGATGGTGCATGAGGCTGGCATGCTCCTGGTGGTCGATGCAGTGACGTCCCTCGGTGGTCATCCGGTGAATGTCGATGAGTGGGGGATCGATGCCATCTTCTCGGGGACACAGAAGTGTCTTTCCTGTCCCCCCGGGTTGTCGCCGGTCTCGTTTTCGGAGCGCGCACTCGCAGTAATGGATGCGCGTGAGAGCAAGGTGCAGAGTTGGTATTTCGACGTCTCCATGTTGCGGGATTATTACTCCGGCAGCGGCACGCGGGCCTATCATCACACCGCGCCGATCAACATGGTGTACGGCTTGCGGGAGGCTCTGGCCATCGTGCTGGAGGAGGGACTGGAGACACGCTTCGAGCGACATCGGGTTGCGCACGAGCGCTTGCGGGCCGGACTGGAGCGTCTGGGCCTCTCCTATATCCCGAAGAACTCACTTCACACCTTGAATTGTGTCTCCATTCCGGAAGGCGTTGAGGACGGTCCGGTACGGAGCCGTTTGCTGGACGAGTACTCCATCGAGATTGGTGCGGGGCTCGGACCCTTCGCGGGGAAAGCCTGGCGGATTGGATTGATGGGACATGCGGCCACCTGGCGCAATGTGGATCTGCTGCTGGCAGCGCTCAGAGAAGTGATGGGATGATTGAATCGCTGAGAGCGTTGCTTCCGGGCGATCGAGTCCTTACCAGGGATGTCCACCTTGCGGCCTACGAGTCAGACGGTTTGACGGCCTTCAGGACCAAACCGCGGGCGGTGGTGTTGCCCGAGACCGGTGAGGAGGTCATCAAGGTCGTGCGCTGGTGTCATCAGCATGGCGTGCCCTTTGTGGCGCGGGGAAGCGGGACGTCTCTCTCGGGTGGATCACTCCCTGTTGAAGAGGGGATTGTTATCGCCCTCAACCGGTTGAACCGTATTCTGGAAGTTGATCCGGTTGACCGGGTGGCGGTCGTGGAACCGGGGGTCATTAATCTCGATGTGAGCCGGGCCGCCGAGCAGTATGGCCTGCACTTTGCTCCCGATCCTTCAAGCCAGACGATCTGCACGATCGGAGGCAACGTGGCCTTCAATTCAGGTGGAGCACACTGCCTGAAGTACGGCATGACCGCCAACCACGTGCTGGGGATGAAGGCGGTGCTCGCTACCGGGGAGGTGGCAGAATTCGGGGGGCGGAGCCGGGAACAGGTGGGGCCCGATTTCGCCGGCCTGTTCTGCGGTTCGGAGGGACTCTTCGGGGTGGGGGTGGAATTCATCCTGCGTCTGCTTCCGAAGGCCGAGTGTTTCCACACCGTGCTGGCGGGTTACCGCTCCCTGGAGGAGGCGGGCACTGCGGTGGCCGCAGTGATCGATTCAGGACTGTTGCCGGGCGCTCTTGAGATAATGGATGCCTTGGCGATCGAAGCGGCCGAGGCGGCGGTGTCCTGTGGGTATCCAGCGGGGGCTGAGGCGGTCCTCATCGTTGAACTGGAGGGACCGGTGGAAAAGGTGGCAGCGGAGCGGGTAAAGTTGGATGAGATTCTGGAGAAAACCCATTCATTCGAGAAACGGGTGGCGGCGGACTCGATGGAACGCATGACGATCTGGAAAGGGCGCAAGAGCGCCTTCTCCGCGGTGGGCAGATTGAGCCCGGATTTCATCGTGCAGGATGGTGTGGTGCCACGGACCCGGCTGGGTGAAGCCCTGCGTCGGATTGGCGAAATGTCGGAGGAGACCGGTTTTCGTGTGGCCAATGTCTTCCACGCCGGCGATGGCAACCTGCATCCGCTCATTCTCTATGATGGGCGGATGGAAGGCAGTCTGGAGGGGGCGGAAGCTCTGGCGGGGCGCATCCTTGAGATGTGTGTGGAGATGGGTGGTTCCATTACGGGCGAGCACGGCGTCGGAATGGAAAAGCGTGACTACCTGCCGGGGATGTTTTCGGATTATGACATTGAGGTGATGAAGCGGGTGAGAGCGGCTTTCGATCCGAAGGAGGTGGCCAATCCAGGCAAGATGTTCCCGGGGTCGGAGGCTCCCTCCTTGTCCCGGTCCGGACTGCATCCGCTCGAGGAGGCGGGCGTGATTTCGAGGGAATGATGGCAGAAAAACCTGTCAGCGCAGAAGAGGTGGCGGAGGTGGTGAGAGCGCATGCACGAATCAGCGCAGTGGGCGGACGCACCAAGCCGGCGCTTGTCGGGGAGGGAAAGGAGCTTGGATTGAGCGGGCTGACGGGGATCACTGATTACAAGGCGTCCGAGTACACTTTTACGGCCAGGGCGGGAACGACGATAAGGGAGGTGGAGGAGGTCCTGAAGGCGAAACGGCAGTATCTACCCTTCGATCCGCTCTTTGCAGAGTCCGGGGCGACGTTGGGGGGGACGGTGGCCTCGGGAGCGTGTGGACCGGGACGCTTTCGTTTTGGCGGATTGCGCGATTTTTTCATCGGAGTGCAGTTCGTGGACGGGGCGGGTGAGCTGGTTCGCTCGGGGGGCAAGGTGGTCAAGAATGCGGCGGGCTTTGATCTTCCCAAGTTCCTGGTGGGGAGCATGGGCCGATTCGGGGTCATGACCGAACTCAGCTTCAAGGTGTTCCCCGCACCATTTGAGACGGTTAATCTGTCGGTTATTTGTCCGGATCATGTGAGCGCGGTGGAGCGCCTGGCGGAGGTGGCTTCGTCCCGCTGGGAGGCCGATGCGCTCGAATATGACCCTTCCGGGAAGACGATCCTCCTGCGACTCGGTGGTCCCGGAGAGGCACTCGATCAAATTTGTGAGGAAATTGAAGGGCGTTGGCCTGGCGAGGTGGAACAGTTCAAGGGGACCACGGGATGGAGGGATCTTCGGGAAGCCCGTTGGGCGCAAGGGGCGTTTCTTGTCAAGGTCCCGATTACGCTCTCCAGAGTCAGTC
>DMYM01000479.1:0-1490 GCA_003483645.1 Verrucomicrobiales bacterium | reverse complement strand
TTTCGTTTGGGCGGAACGAGCTTAATGCAGTTGATGAGGTGTTGAGGGGGTATTCAATGGCAGGATTGACGCTCAGAGGGAGCGATCCCAACGGTCCGTGGCTGGGGGAGCGGAGAGAGAATGCAATTCTTGGAGCGGTGAAGGAGGCTCTTGATCCCGGGAATCGCTTCCCGGAGATCTGAACTGGTTGAGCAATGGAGGAGAATACCAATGCTTCATAAGATCGACTCGAGGAAGGTGGGACCGTTTGGGGAACCGATGGAGGAGGCAGTGCGCAGTTGCGTTCACTGTGGGTTCTGCCTGGCGGCCTGTCCGACCTATGGCGAACTGGGACAGGAACTCGATACCCCGCGGGGTCGTATCGTGCTGATGAAGGAGGTGCTTGAGGGTGGACTGGAGATTGAGGAGGCGCTTCCTCATCTCGATGCCTGTCTCGGGTGCCTGGCCTGCGAACCGGCTTGTCCGTCAGGAGTGGAGTACCGGAACCTCATCAGTCCCTTCCGTGCCCTGGCTGAAGATCAACGCTCACGTCCGCTTGGAGAGAAGGTGCGTCGGCGCCTGGTCTCGTTGGCTCTTCCTCATCCGGATCGTTTCCGGGCCGTGGCAAGAATGGCCAAGCTTGCCAAGCCTCTTGCGGGAATCCTGCCCAAGTCGATGCGCTCGATGATGGACCTCCTGCCGCCCTCGTTGCCGCCGGAGCAGAAGTTGCAGGAACGGTATGAAGCACAGGGCGAACCCCGGGCTACCGTTGCCTTGTTGGCTGGGTGTGCCCAGCAGGTACTGGATCCCGACATCAACGTGGCCACCATAGATGTTCTTACTCGTAGCGGAGTGGAGGTGCTCGTGCCGCGGGAGCAAACTTGCTGCGGGGCTCTCTCCTGGCACGTGGGAGACCACCGGGCGGCCAAGAATTTTGCTCGCCGGAATATGGAGGCTTTTCCGGAAACGGACGCAGTGATCACCAATGCGGCGGGGTGTGGGTCCGGGATGCAGGAGTATCCGCTGATCCTCAAGGGAACGGATGATGAGGAGCGTGCGGCGGAACTGGCCGCCCGGGTGGTGGATGTCAGCGTGTTTCTTGAGCGACTGGGTGGACCGGGAGAGATTCCGGATCGGGGAGAAGAGGTAACGATTGCCTATCACGATGCCTGCCACCTCTCCAACGGCCAGGGGGTAAGGAGTGAGCCGCGGCGACTGCTGCAAAGAATACCAGGTGTGAAGGTCGTGGAACTTTGCGATGCCCACCTCTGTTGTGGGTCGGCGGGCACCTACAATATCGATCAACCGGAGGTGGCAGCCTCGCTCGGAGAGCAGAAGGCACGGGCGGTCATGGATAGTGGGGCGATGATGGTGGCAAGCGGCAATATCGGATGCCTGACCCAGTTGAAGATGCATCTTGGGAAACTTGATGCCTCCATTCGGGTGCGTCACACCATCCAGATCCTGCGGGACGCCCTGAACGGAATATGAGGAGCAACCCCCGGAATCCT
>DMYM01000323.1 GCA_003483645.1 Verrucomicrobiales bacterium | reverse complement strand
GACCGGGACGGCGTGGCCGACAAGCACACCGTTTTTGCGGAAGGTCTCACCGTCCCGCATTCCGTCATGCCGGTGGAAGGAGGGGCTTACGTCTGCAGCACGACCGAGGTTCTCTTCCTCGCCGACCATGACGGGGACGACCGCGCGGACGAGAAGCACGTGATCTTCTCGGGCTTCGGCAATGCGGATGTGCACCACATGATCCACGGCCTGCGCTGGTCCCCCTGGGGAGACATGTTCTTCACGCAGTCGATCTACATCAACAGCTTCATTGAGACCGTCCACGGGCCGCGGCGACTGAACGGCAGCGGGGTCTGGCGCTTCCGTCCCGAGATCGAGCGTATTGATGTATTCTCCCGCGGACGGGTCAATCCCTGGGGTCACGCTCTGGACTACCATGGCAACAGTTTCGGGACCGACGGTGCCGGCGGGCAGGGACCGTACGACCTCTTTCCGGGATCCGCCTTCGGGACCGCGGTGGGAGCCCCACGGGTGCTGCGGGGACTGGTTCCGGGCAAACCCAAGAACACGGGCTCGGAATTCATGACCGGACGCCACATCCCGTCGCGCTGGCACGGGAGCCTGCTTGGCAACGACTTCCGGGCCAACCGGACGGTGCGTTATTCGATCGAGGAAAGTGGAAGCGGTTTCAAGTCGCAGGAGGTGGAGACCGTGCTGCACTCCAGTCACCGGTCCTATCGCCCGGTGGATATCAAGATGGGGCCTGACGGAGCAGTCTATATTGTGGACTGGTACAATCCCATCATCGACCACGGAGAAGTGGACTTTCACCATCCCCTCCGGGACAAGTCCCACGGCCGGATCTGGCGTCTGACCGCCATCGATCAGCCCCTGCTGGACTGGCCGGTCATTGCGGAGGCCACCAGGGAGGAGCTTTTCACCCACCTGACTTCTCCCGAGCAGTACACCCGCACCCAGGCCAATCGGGAACTGGTCCGGCGGAAGGTTGCCCGCACGGACATTGGTGCTTGGGTCAGGACCCTCGACGCCAAGGACCCCAACCACGACCACCATCTGCTGGAGGCATTCTGGCTCGCGATCGCCCTCAACCTGAAGAGCGATGGGCTGGAGAACGGTCCCCTGCGCTCAGCAGATCCGCGGACCCGGGCGGCGGCTGTGCGGGCGGTTGGAAGAACGGCGGAGGGACTGGATCATCTCGCTGCGGCGGTGCACGATGACCATCCGCGGGCGCGACTGGCCGCGGTGTGTGCGCTGCGCGGACTGGGGACCAAGGAGGCGACCGACGTCGTCCTCGATGCCCTTGACCATGACGTCGACCTCAATCTCGACTTTGCCCTTGAGATGGCAGTGCGCGATACCCGGGACGCCTGGCTGCCGGCCATGCAGGCCGGAAAGAAGGTTTTCGGCGGTGATGCCAACAGCCTCTCCTATGCCCTCAACAAGGTGAAGGACAAGCGCGCCATTGAAGGGCTGGTGGAGGTCATTTCGAAGGGAGAACTGAAGGGCGAAGCGCTCGACAACGCGGTCACCACCGTGGCCTCGCTTGGTTCGCCCGAGCAGGTCGGGTCGCTGCTGCAGAAGGCACAGGATAATCCAGCCTGGCTGCCGGCCATTGAGCAGGGGGTCCAGTACAACCGCAAGGAGCCCCCGTTGAAGAGCCGGGCCATGATGTTTCTGAATTCGAAGGTCGCGGATGTACGCATTGCGGCTGCTGGCCTGTGTGGAATCTGGAAGGTGAATACCGCGGAGGATCTGCTGGTGAAGGGAGCGAGCAGGGCGACGACGATCGAGGAGGCCCTGGCCATGAGCCGGGCCCTCGCTGGAATCGGGGCCACCACCCGGCTCGGGCAGCTTTCCGGGGCGGGCCAGGCTCCGTTGCAGCAGGTGGCCGCGGTGGCGGCAGCGGCCCGCGTCAACCCGTCTGCCAATGCCTCCAAGGCGGGCCAACTTCTCACGGTCCTCGAGGATCCGGCCCTCGCCATCGTTCTCGTGGAATCCTTCCTTAGTCGTCCGGAAGGTCCGGAACTGCTTTCCAAGGCCCTGCAGGGAAGCAGGCTCAAGGAACCGGTCGCGCTGGCGGCCAACCGTAGCGCTGCTGCCTCGGGTCGTAATGTCCCGGGTCTTCTGGCGACCCTCAACAAGGCGGGAGATCTCAAGCCGGTCTCTTCCAACATGAGCCCCGGGGACCGACGCAAGCTGATCGTGGACGTCCGAGCCAGCGGGTCGGCGGAGCGGGGTGAGCAGATCTACCAGCGCACCGCGATGGCCTGCACCACCTGTCACCTCGTCAACGGGAAGGGAGGAAAGCTGGGTCCGGACCTGAGCACGCTGGGAAGCTACATGATCCCGGAGTCGATCCTGGAGTCGCTCCTCAACCCGAGCACCGACATCAAGCAGGGTTATGAAACGGTGGTGGTGACCCGCAAGGACCAGACCATCGTGAGCGGATTGCTGCAGCGCAAGACCGACACCTCCGTGCTGGTGAGGGATCCCTCCGGGAAGGTGGTCTCCATCCCGACTGGTGAAGTGGTCAAGGTCGACACCAGCCCGGTCTCCCTCATGCCGCCCGGTCTGACTGCCTCCCTGCGACGGGATGAACTGGTCGACCTGATGACCTTCCTGACCACCCTGGGGGTGAAGCCGGCGCAGGAATGATGAGGAGTGGAGAAACCAGACCTGGCCGGGGGTGCCACGGCGGGCTCATTCCCGTGATACTCCTGTTGTTGTCCGGAGGGTTGTCCCAGGCCGCCCTTGAACCGCAGCTTTGCCAGCGGGGCGAAGTTCTCCTCGCAGACGATTTCGAGGACCTCGGAACGGTGCCCGGGCGGTGGTTCTTCCGGGAACAGTGGACCGTGGCGAAGGGCACGATGATCCGGACCGCGGTGCCGGGGGAAAACCAGCGGGTCTTCGTCAAGAAGCCGCGTTACGGGAATTGTATTATCGAGCTCAAGGTTGCCTTCCAGGGAGCGGGGGAGATCCGGGTTATGACCGGGACGCCCGGCAAGTACAACGCGGTGGTGCTTCTCTGGCCCCACGGGTTCCGGGTCACAACCGCCCGGGACCAGACCGTTCCCCATTTCCCGACCATCCATGGGGAGTGTGCCCATCAGTTCGAGAAGGGCCTCTTCTACGCCGTCATGATCGAGATCCACGGGGAGGAGATCCTTGTTCGGGTGGGGAATGAGAATCACGTGGTGGTGGGGAGGCATCCCATTCTGGCCCGGGAGCGCGACTACTTCGCCTTCCAGGTCGACCGACCGGGGGCGGCTTTCGATGAGGTTCGCCTGGTCTCCGCCAGGGGAAGAGCCGATGGATGGCCCGCCGCACGCGGCAGGTTTGAGAAGCTCCAGTCGCAGCGGCCCTGGTTACCCCACGGGGTGGAGGAGCAGCAGAAGGTCCGCGAGATGATTGCGCGGGACCAGCTCTACCGGGGCAGTGAGGAGTTCCGCGGGAAGGTGGCCCGCGTGGAGGAGCGCAAGGCGGCGGCCGCCCGGCAGTTCCCGGAGGTCTTCAGGACCGTGAAGGAGCGGCGCAAGGAGATCGCGGCGGCGCGCAAACGGTTGACCGAAGAGGACCCGGCTTACCGGACCCTGCGAAATGCCATCAACAAGCTGAAGCGGGCGGAGGTCGACCTTCTGCACCTGCTGCATCCCGGGCTCAAGGAGCTGCCCGAAGCCCAGTATCACGCGGCCCTGGCCCGGGCGCGGTCCGAGTCGCAGGAGGCCACCGCCCTGCAGATGGTGGTGGCCAATCAGAAAGTGATGGAGGTAAGGATGCGGACCCGTTACCCCCAGTTGGAAAAAACCAACGAGAACCTCCGGGCCGAGGGACGGGCGGCCCGGGCCAAGGTGGCGGACACCCCGGAGTTCAAGCTGGCCACCAGGGCCGTTGGGGAGGCGGTAGGGGCCGAGAAGGAGGCGGTCATGAAGGCCGCGGAGGCGCTGGCCATGGTCTTTGCAGGAGAGAAAGCGAACCAATGAGCAATCCCCGGGGCAGCCCTGATCTGATATAATGCGCTGATAATCAGATGCGGGTCGGAGAGATGCAAAAAACCGCTGATTTCAGCGTAATAGGGGCTGTCGGGTTGTTTGCGAACTGAAATGATCGCCTTACGCTACATCGCTTTGTTCCTTCTGCCATCCGTGGCGATCGGCAAGGATGTTTTCCAGGAAGACGTACGGCCGGTATTGCAGCAGCATTGCTTTGCCTGCCACGGTCCTGAAAAGCAGAAAGGGAAGATTCGGCTGGATCAATTGGACCCGGACATGGTGAACGGCAATGCCGCCGAGACCTGGCACGATGCCCTGAACATGCTCAACCGCGGTGAAATGCCGCCCGAGGACGAGCCGCAATTATCAGCGGTGGAACGCCGCGGTCTCGTTGGGTGGCTGACCGGGGAATTGCGTCGTGCCGCTGACGTCCGGCGC
>DMYM01000143.1 GCA_003483645.1 Verrucomicrobiales bacterium | reverse complement strand
CGAGACCGGAGAGGACGACGATTTTCCCGTTGGATTCAGTTCCCACCGCAACCGCCACCTTGTTTTCCTTTCCATCCTCTCCCTTTACTTTGACCGAGTAGGATCCATCCGCCTCCTCCTGCAGGGCGTTGGCTGGAATGGCCAGGCGATCGCCTTCATCGCCAGTCGTGATCTTGACCTTGCCCTTCATTCCAGGAACAAGGTGGAGACCATCGGGCCCCGCGCTGACCTTGAGCACGACATGGTATTTCCCGTCCACGGCGGGATGGTCAGCCACCTCCGCAAGCTCCACGGAGAGGCGGGAGCGAGGAGAAGAAACAGGGGCAACGTAGCCCTTCTGACCTTCCTTGAGCTTCGCGATGGCGGTTTCATCCACGAATGCGTTCAGTTGCATGGCGGCATCGGCCGGAATGAGAGAGGCAAAGATAATGCGCGGGGGGATCTTGCCGCCCACCTTCATGAACTTTGCGGCCGTGGCAGGGTTCCAGCGACCATTGCGAATTTCGCCATGGTAGATGCGTCCGTCCGCGGAGGCCTGGAGGTCCATTTGAGCCCGGTCAGCCTTCAGCTCGCTTGATTTTTCGTTTGCACGCTTGTCCTCCAGCTGAAGTTTCTTGATCCCTAGACGTTTTTGCTGGAGGGCGGTGGGAAGATTCTCACGGGCGGTTTTCCACAGGACCTCTGCGCCCTTAAGAGCCTGCTCCTGGTCGATGGCCGAGCGGGGAATGGTGACCTCAAGGCTCCGCTTGGTGGAAAGCTTGACCGATTTGAGGCGGAACTCGGCGGATTCGACCGCATAACGCTGGCGCTTGAGGATGATCTCTTCGGTCTCCTCGGTAAGGTCATCCTCCTTGTACATCTTGAGGAGTTGATTGAGCTCCTCGGTGGCGGACTCGAGATAGCGCTCGGCACTCTGGAGGCTACGCTTGGTGGACTCCTCCTGCAGGGGCCGACCGACCTCTACAAAATATTCGTGGTCGTCCTTGGCTCGCTCGTAGGCTCGCTCGGCAGTCTCCAATTGCCAGGGAGTGGTCTTTTCAAGGTTGGCGAGATCCAGTTCGCCTACGCCCAGGGTCATCTTTCGCAAGCTGGTGGCGTCGGTATCATCGGCGAGCTGGCGATCGATGGCCTTGGTGTCCAGAACCACCACCGGTTCTCCCTTTTTCACAGGGCTTCCCTGCCCGACGAGTTCCTTGATGGTGAAGTCGGCCCAGACCTTGGGATCGATCTTCAGGGCATGGACCTTGTCGGGAAGGAACACGCCGTCGAGGGAGACGGTTGATTTAAAAGGCTTTTTCTCAACCTTGAATTCCCCCGCGAATGCAGCGGGAAGAGCAAGGAAGGCCGTGAGGAACAGTGGTGACGGTTTCATGAGTCGGACGTTTTCTTTGGGGCTCCGGAAGAGGAGCGGTGTTTTTGGTAGGCGCCCTTGCGGGCCAGCCAGATGGTAGAACGTTGCTTTTGCTTCCCTTTTTGCGAAGTGGGCACCAATTCGTGAGCCACATCGAAACCGGCCTGCCGCAGCTTCCGCTCAAAAGAGAGCAGGTTGGCTTGGCAGGAGATGGCCAGAAGGCCCCCCTCCTTTAGCGAAGAATGCGCACGGTGCAAGAAGGAGGAGTGGGGAACTCCCTTGCGATCGGTCACCCCCGCCTGCGGCAAGGAGCCCTCGGCATCAATAATCATGATCTGAAACCCTTCTCCCGCCTTGCGCAAAGCGCCTGGAAGGCCCTCCCTGTGGACGATCAGGCGGGGATCATCGAGTTGTCCAGGATGGATCGTGGTGAGATGCTGGCGGTGCCAGCCGGGAAGGTCCGGAATCGGTTCTGCCACCTGAAATACCGCCCGTTTCTGCGGCAGGGCTTCGCGGAGGGCGGCCAGGGTGTAACCCAACCCCAGCCCGGCCAGGAGGAGACGAGGCTGGCGTGCCCCGCGGAAAGGCTGAGCGGCAAGACGGCCCAATTCAGCGGCCCCGTTGTGGGCAAAGGTGCTTTGCAGCGGGACCCCGGCCGCCTGGAGATAGAATTCACCGTCATGCTCCACCAGGGCGAGGGGAACACCCTCAGGCGTGCTTGTTTCGGCAAGGGTATGGGCGGGCTTCACGGCGAAGGGCCGCAGTGTCGCGATGGACGCGCGGAATTCGATCCAAAAGTCGAGGCAGGTTGTCCACAGTAGTTTGCGCCGGGCGACTTCCTGCAAACATGGCAGGTTCACCTTAATATACCATCATGCCGCGATTTTCTGCTCCTCTGAGCTTGTCAGGGTTTCGAGCCTGGAGATATCTTGAGCCCCCATGTCAGAGGAAACGCCATCACCACAAGACACTCCGCCCGAGGGCGCCCCATCCGAAGATACTCCGGCCGTGAGCACCCCATCCGAGGATACTCCGCCCCCACCGCCAGAGGCACCCCCGGCCTTGGCCGCCGTGCCCGCCAGCGGACAACTCCCGGGTGCCGACAAGAAAGTGCTAGCAGGCATCCTTGGCATTATCCTCGGGGGTTTTGGGGTCCATAAGTTTATCTTGGGATATACCCAAGAAGGCATTATCCAGATCGTGATCACCCTGGTGACCTGCGGGGCCGGCAGCATTGTCGGGTTAATAGAGGGTATTATTTACCTCACCAAGTCCGACGAGGAGTTTGTTGCCACCTACGTCGAGGGACGCAAAGGCTGGTTCTAGGAATCCGACGTCTACGCAAGGGCACCTGTGATGGAGCTGCTAAACGAGAAGGACTGGCGTGAAATGTTCCGCTTGCGGAGGACCATGGTCCGCGCCGAGCAGGCGCTCAGCGAGATTGATCGCACGCTCCTGCCCAAAGGGCTGTGTGAGAGGGACCTTTCCATCCTTGAGCGTTTGGCGCGAAAGGGAGCCTGCCCGGTCAATGGGCTGGCACGGCAGGTGGGACTCACCAGCGGGTCGATGACCTCCGCGGTCCAACGCCTTCGCCGGCGTGGCCTGGTGGAGACCCGGAGGGACCTGGAAGACAAGCGAGTGGTCTGGGTATCAGTGACATCCGAGGCGGAGAAAATCGTGGAGAGTTTTTCGCAACTGCGGGGGGAAGCGCTGGAGGAGGTTTTCCGCAAGTGGTCGGAACGTGAACGAAGTGTCCTGACAAACCTTCTCCGGCGGGTGCGCAAGGATGCCAAGGAAACCCGGGGGGCCACGGTCTAGGGGGCAAAAAGGCGGCCAATCGGGGGACTTAAGGAGGGCGGAATTTTTTGTCTGGGGCCGGATCGATCCGAACCGGGAAGGCTCGTTAATGCTTCTTAAGCAGTAGCCTTTGTGGCAGAATCCCGCCGCGCCGCGGCCTGCATCGGCCTCTTGTGCGGGACTCCCGGGGCCGGTCAAGGTGGCAGATGCGGCCTTGCCTGCCAGTGGGCCGTCGCTACCTTCCCCGCCCTTACTCATCCATGATTGTTGTTCTCAATATCCTTATCGTGGTGGCGCTTTTCAACGTCATCATTTTCGTCCACGAACTCGGTCACTTCCTGGCGGCTCGCTGGCGCGGTCTGCGGGTCGACCGATTCCAGATCTGGTTTGGCAAGCCCCTCTGGAAAAAGGAGATCAACGGGGTGCAGTACGGCATTGGCTGGATTCCCT
>DMYM01000098.1 GCA_003483645.1 Verrucomicrobiales bacterium | reverse complement strand
GCCGATGGCATCGGTGAGATAGATGGCAAAGACCGCGGTGCCCGCGAAATGGGTATAGGCGATGGTGCGGTCGAAGAGAACGCTGCCGTAGGGGACGTAAGCGAGGTAGGCTCCCAGCCCGGAAAGGATCATCCAGGTTTCGCCCCCGATCTGTCCCGCCTGGAAGAGGAGGGTCGATCCTCCCATGAGGGTGAGGCCCGCGAGCATGATGAGGTAGGCCCCGATCAGGCCCAGGCGGTTGTTACGGATGAAGTAGAGGACTATCAGGGACGCCATGACCCCGAACGCAATCGGGCGTTCGGTCCGGGAAAAGGCCGAGGAGTCCGTGATGCCCATCTCGCCAAACAGTTCATTCTGGTAGATGTCCCGGAAGTCGCGGTAGGCGGTGAGAAAGAAATAGGCCAGGCACAGCACGATCATGCCCGGCAGGAAGGTCTTGAGGAATTTCCATCGTTCACTGCGTCCCATGGTGTTGCGTTCCGAGCGGAGGCGGATGTCGTCCTCGGTGGGGGGTGGGAGCCGGGAGAGGAGGAAGACCGCCAGGAAAAAGGGAGTGAGGAAAAGCGCCCCGGTGAAGAAGGGCATCCAGAATTCGGACACTCCGACGTCGTCCATCAACCATTTGCCCACGCTTTTCACTTCGCCGCTGGCGAGGATGTAGGAGCAGGAGAGACCGGCGAGAAGAAGCTCGGAGGTGTGGCGGCCTTCCAGGTAGCGCACCACCACGCCCCAGACCATCCCGAGGGGAAGGCCGTTGCAGAAGATGGCCAGGATCTTGAGATAGGGGGGAAGGACCGCGAAGAGGAGGAGGGTGGCCCAGGCCATCATGATGAGGAGGATGAGGTAGAGCCACAGTCTGTCCCGGTGGGCCTCGGAACAGAATTTCATGCCGAGGTACTTGGAGGTAGTGTAGCCGATGATCTGGGAGATCGCGAAGATGGTCTTGGGGTCGAGGGACTTGCCGAGGAGACGGATTGTGAGCTCGGTGTCCTCGTAGGACGTGGCGAGAAACGGCTTGCGGAAGGCGTACATGCAGAAGTAGGCCGTGAAGGCGGCCGCGACGGCATAGAGGGAGAAGACCAGGTCCGGGGACCGGTCGAGGTAGCGGGTGAGCGGGGAGCGGAAGTTCCTGTCCACGGACCCCTTCGTTAGCGGGAAGCGAGGGAGTTCACAACAAGCAACTGGGCCCGTTTTTTCCCGGATGCCACCGGGGCGGAAGAATGCCACTCCTGCAACGATGGGAGACTGGTTGATTTGCGGAGGTGAGCAAATGCAGTTTCCAGACAATTGATTACCTGCTTCCCTCGCTGCATGGTCTCCCATGCCACCACGGTTCTCGCGGGGATCGCCGCGAACAACGCCACCCTTTATCACCGGATCCGCTTCCTGGCGCCGGATGCGGCAGTGATCGTGGATTTCGCGGACGGAACATCGATCTTCATCGTCCGTGATATCGAAATGGATCGGGCGCGAAAGGAAGTCCGGGCCGACCGGATCTGTTGTGCGGCAGACTTCGAACCGGAAGGCGGACTCTCGGGAGACCGGGATACGGCTCTGGCCCAGGCCGCAGCGGAATGCCTCCGGCGTGCCGGGGAACATTCGGTTACGGTTGATCGGACCTTGCCCTACCTGTATGCCCATTTCATCCTGCAGGCTGGCCTCGGGATCGAGTACTCGGAAAACCTCGGGTTTGAGGAGCGTCGTATCAAGCGTCCCGGGGAGATCGAGCATTTGCGCCACGCGCAGAAGATCACCGGCGACGCGATGACCTACGCCTGTCGTTTGATCTCAAACGCCACGCCGAACCGGCATGGAGAACTCCATCACGACGGCGCGGTTCTGAGTTCCGAACGGGTCCGCTCGATGATCACGGCGTTCCTGATCGACCGCAATTTTTCGAACGCCCACGATTCGATCGTGGTGACTGTTCCCCACGTTGCCGACTGCCACCATTTCGGCGCGGGCCCCCTGAAGGTGAACCTCCCGGTGATCATCGACATCTTTCCGATGGACAACGCCACGCGCTACCATGGCGACATGACCCGAACCGTCGTCTGTGGGACGCCGTCCGAGGAACTCCGGCGAATGCACGTCGCCGTCTGCGAGGCGAAAGCGGCCGGGTGTGTCGCGCTCAAGCCGGGAATGACCGGCGAGGCCGTCCATCGGGCAACCACTGCCGTGATTGAAGAACATGGCTATTCTCTGGTGCGCGGCGATGCACGAAACGAATGCGAGATCCCTTCCATGCGGCACGGAACCGGCCACGGGATCGGGCTGGAGGTCCATGAGCCCATTCTCCTCGACCACGGTGGGGGCGGGATTCTGGCTGGTGAGGTGTTCACGGTGGAGCCCGGATTGTATTCGGCGACCCTCGGCGGAGTCAGAGTCGAAGACATGGTTCTGGTCACCCCGACCGGTCACGAGGTTCTTTCTCCGGTGGGGGAGGGGTTGGACTGGGCCGGTTGATTCATGCTCCGGAAACACAATCCGGCCAAAGCCAACGTTGGCATCAACGCAAAAACGCTTGAAGGAATGGAACTGGAAGCGTCATGCTCAAGGCAGTAGCAAGACCATGATTCAAGAATATTCCGCCCCTGCTCTGGCCGCGATTCTCCTGTGGGTCCTGACCCTGCCAGCTGTGGCCCAGACCAATGACGACCAGGAGACCCTGCGGGTCTTCATCTTTGCGGGCCAGTCCAACATGGTGGGCTCTGATTCGAAGGTCGGGGACATCAGGCGTTTCCCGCCCTATGGCGGACTGGAGGGACCGCAGGAGAAGGTG
Source organism: Verrucomicrobiales bacterium (assembly GCA_003483645.1). GTDB lineage: Bacteria > Verrucomicrobiota > Verrucomicrobiia > Verrucomicrobiales > Akkermansiaceae > Roseibacillus_B. Next base: position 745 of record DMYM01000098.1, on the reverse strand, counting down.
CTCTTCACCTACTGCATCGGCCGGGAAAACAAGAGGCGTTCGGAAGGCTGGGTGCCCCTGCAGCACGTCAACAAGGTGGTTGGTCCGGAGCTTAGCTTCGCTCGCAAGGTCACCCGCCACATCAAGGCACCCATTGCCATTATCAAGGTGGCGGCTGGGGGCACGCACCTGGGAGGGGACTGGAATCCTGACCAGCCCATCGGGTTCAAGATGTATCCCCTCGCCCTGGAAACCATCCGCAAAGCCCTGGCGGATCTGGATCAGCGCAAAATCAAATACCGCGTGGATGGGTTCATGTGGCACCAGGGCGAGAACGACATGTTTAACGAGGAGTACATGAAGGGCTATGGAAAGAACCTGAAGAATTTCCTGGGCAGCTGGCGGCGGGATCTCAAGACCCCGGACCTCAAGTTCTATATCGGGGAGCTCTGCACCAAGACCATCTGGGGAATGGATCTCCGCCCCCGCATGTATGCCATCAGTCTCGGTCAGCGCGAGGTGACGGGGGCCGATCCCCGGGCCGAATATGTGCCCACCTCCCACGTGGGGGCGGAGATCGGTCGGCCGGTGGGGTTGCATTATCACTACGGCACCCTGGGCCAGCTGCAGCATGGAGAAAACTATGCCACCGCCTACCTGCGTACGATCGGCCTGAAGCTCAGGCCGCCACGGTCCTTGAAAAAATGGCCCTACCGGGAAGGCAGCGCGGTGAAACTCTTTGTTCTGGCCGGCCACCGCAACATGG
>DMYM01000172.1:1487-3341 GCA_003483645.1 Verrucomicrobiales bacterium | reverse complement strand
CTACCGCGAGGAGGTGCGCCCGGTCGTTGACCTCGTCTTCGATGTTTCCGAATCGATGTTCTTCGAACCGGCCAAGGCCCGCCGCTCCTGCGAACTCTTCTACTTTCTCGTCGAGAGCGCCGCACGCACGGGGGCCTCTCTCCATATCCACCTCGTGGTGGGTGGCAACATTCGTCCCATCCCACGGGAAGCGGTCCACACCCACCACTGGCTCCAGACAGCCCGGACGCTCCAGGAGGCGGATCCGGATCAACCGCCCGATCTCTCCTCCATTCCCTTCCGGGCCAACGCTTTCCGCGTCTTCCTCTCCGACCTCCTCTTCTCCGGTGATCCCGTCGCCCTCATCGGTCTGCTCGGCCAGCGCCAGGGCAGCCCGGTCGTCTTTGTCCCCTTCGCCCGGGCCGAGTCCGATCCCGACTGGCACGGCAACTATGAATTCATCGAGGCCGAACGGAAAACCCGCCACCCTCACCGCATCGAACCCTCCGTCCTGTCGCGCTACAGGAAAACCTACGCCAACCACTTCGAGATCTGGAAGACTGCCAGCCGCCGTTACAATGCCACCCTCGCCCGCGTGGGCGCCGATCCTAACCTTGAATCGGCTCTCCACGAGGAGGCCGTCCCCGCCGGCGCCCTGGAGGTGACCAACTGAGTGAGGAGGTCCCCCCGCACTCTCTGCAGGCAAATCCGATTTCGCCCGCCTTGGTCATTGCAACTTGGTGCCCGAATGATGAACGTCTCCACATGAGAATCCTTCTGTCCGCTCTCGGAGCCGCCGCGCTCACTCTGCCCTCCTCCGCCCAGGAGGACGCACCGGAAAAAGAGAGTACTCCAACCTTCCTCAACCGCCGCGGAACCGAGCACTTCTTTGCCGGTCGCATAGCGGAATCGCTGCAGGACTGGGACCGCGTGGTCAAGATGGTGCCCCGGCAGGCACCCCATCACTGGCAACGTGGGATCGCGCTCTATTACGCCGGACGTTACGGGGACGGAGTGGCACAGTTCAAAATCCACCAGACCGTCAACGGCACCGACGTGGAGAATGCCGTCTGGCACTTCATCTGCGCCGTGCGCGCAAAGGGGGGCACGGTCAAGAACGCCCGCGAAAAGATGTACCCCTACGCCGGTGACCGCCGTATTCCCCTCAGGGAAGTCCACGCCCTTTTCAAAGGTAGCGGCTCGACCGAAAAGGTTCTCGCTGCCGCCGGCCGGGACCAGTCGGACAAACTGAAACTGCGCAATCATCTCTGCTACGCCCACCTCTACCTCGGCCTCTATTACGAAGCTCTCGGCGAGACCGGAAAGGCCGCCGAACACATGAAGAAAGCGGCGGTCGACTACAAGATGGACCACTACATGGGCAAGGTCGCCCAAATCCATCACAACCTGCGCACGGGAAAGAAGCAGCCTGTCAGACAATAGGATCCCCTCTCCTCAAGGGCACGGCCGGCAGATGCAGTCACGGGCTGCGGACGGGCGGCATCCGCGCCAGCCATTACACCAGTGGGATCACCCGGGAGGCAATCCAGACCACCACGAAACCCGCCACCCCCATCAGGGTCAGCATGACCGAGAACGTCTTGAGAGTTTCCCCCTCGGTCATTCCCGACATCCTGGAGATGACCCAGAAACCGCTGTCATTCATCCAGGGACCGGGCTTCGAACCGCAACCGATGGCCAGCGCAAGATAGACGGGGTGGAAGGTCAGCTCCACGTTCTCCAGCAGGGACGCCATCAGAGCTCCACAGGTGATCATGGAAACCGTGGCCGAACCCTGGGCCATCCGGATCAGCGCGGTGCACAGAAAAGCGACGGGAAGAATCATGTGCCCGGAGCCACTGAAAACATCCTTCA
>DMYM01000172.1:0-1083 GCA_003483645.1 Verrucomicrobiales bacterium | reverse complement strand
ATCGTACCCCCACCCGCCAGGGCCGACTGCAGAACCCTGGGAATGGCCAGCCCCGGGGGACGATGCTTCACCAGAATGAGAATTGCGATCAGCGCCCCCACTCCCAGGGCCATATTCTTGTTCCCCAGCAGAAGGACAATCTGCCCTCCCAGGGCATAGTCGGCATCCACCGCTTTTCCATGCAGAGAGACCACAATCGTCCCGGCCATGATGAGGACGAAGGGAACCACAATGGGCAGCAGCGATATTCCCAGCGAGGGAAGCTGCCGCCCGGGATCGGACTCGAATTCTTCATCAAGTGAGAGGGCGGTTTCCCGCATCTCGATCCTGAAGACATTGTTCGCCCAGCGAGCATAGAGGTATCCCACCGTCATGGTGATGACGCCCAGAAGCAACCCTCCGAGAATCATGACACTGAGATCAAGTCCGGGGCGCCCCAGATCCCTGAGGGCTTCATCAATGTCAGAGACCACCAGAAGCGGACCGGGCGTGGGCGGCACAAGCGAGTGAGCCATGCTGCCCCCTGCCACCACCGCGAGGAGTGCGAGAATGAATTTCTCCGGGTTGGCCTTCGCGAAGGTCCGCACCAGCGGAACCATGAGGTAGAACACCGTGTCGAAGAAGACCGGGATACCGAGGAGAAATCCACTGCTCAGGAATCCCAGCGGAGCACGCTTTACTCCAAAAAGACTCAGGAATCCTCTCACGATCCGCTCGGCCGCTCCGCTCGCAAGGAGACACTGGCCAATGACTGCCGCCATCGCGATGACCAACCCCACCTTGCCGCACCCGCTGCCGAAGGCCGCTCCAAGCCTCTTTCCGACCAGGGCCAACGGCTCCTCACCGGGAGCCAGCACGCCCACCACCACCGCTCCCAGCATCAACGCCAGGAACGGGTGCAGACGGAACTTCAGGATGGTTCCTGCCACCACCACCATTCCAATCAGGCAAATGACAACCGGGCTCATCGTGCACACCATCCTTCCATGGGCGAAAAGCCTTCAAAAGAACCGCCCCGGATGTAAAGAGAGTTCGTCACCAACACCCATATGTCTGATCCGCGCCCACGCAGGAAGCCCGAGG
>DMYM01000448.1 GCA_003483645.1 Verrucomicrobiales bacterium | reverse complement strand
CGGCCACTGAACCGCAAATCAGAGCCTCCGTCGATGCCGCGTTGGGGTCGACCGGCGAAAATACTGTGCTCCTGTCCCGCTACTTCTTTCCCGAGGCCCGCTCGCGCAACCTCGCGGCAATTACAGGTCTCTGCTTCTCGATCTTCTTCACGTCAAGACCGAGGTTGGAGCCCCGGATGATCCCCTCGTAAAACTGGCGCAATCCGTCACTCCATTCCCCGGAAACCGTATCGACAGCCGCCTCCTCGCGGTCGTTCTTCTTGGTGAGGGACGCTCCGTGGCTGAGCAGGAAATCGATCATCTCTTCCCGGCACAGGAAGGCGGCAAGATGCAGCGGGGTGTTTCCGTCCCGATTGTGATAGGAGACATTGACCTTGTGTTCCTCCACCAGAAGCCTGGCAATTTCCATCCGTCCATGGAAAACGGCTGTGCTCAGAGGCGTCATCCCACCATCACCAAAGCGGCGCGCATTGGTGGGAGCACCCTTACCGATCCACCGCTTGACCGCGTCCAGGTCGTTGCGCTCGATGGCTTTTGCAAGATCCGCGCGCATCCCCGAGGGGTCGACGGAAGAGCGGACGTTCCGGGCCTGCTCCTCGTTCTTCCCGGTATAGAAGATGAAGTCGTTGCTGAAGAGACCACTCGGATTCTGCACCTGCAGGAAGTGAATCCCGGTCTCGGGAAGGGTCTTCAACTCAATAGTCGCGCGCTCCTTCCGGGGGAAGGTTATGCTGGCGGGGACCCTCCGCCCGTTCACGAACACGGCGGCTCCTTTGCGAATGTGCCGGGCGCCAATAATCATCGTCCGATTGTCCCCGTAGAGACTGGGGAAGCGCTGCTTGCCGCTCTGGGCCTGCAGCGAGCCCCGGGTCCAGAGGGCCGGCTGGGGATGATCGTAGTCGTCATTGACACCATGCCGCCCGGTGATTGTTCCCACGAAAGCTCCCGTGGCGGCGGCCTCAATCAGCTTCTCGCGTGTGACCGCCTTGCGCTCGCCTCCCGCCATCACGTAGCTGCCGCCCTCGTGGAGCGCATCAAACTGCAACACCACCGCCCGGCCCTTCCCTTCCCCGACAATTACCCCTTCGCACTGGAGGACAATCGCACCTTCCCGCGCCGACGTTTCCAGGGCCGCGAGCAGATCCTCTGTCATGGCTTCCCTCGCGGTGTCCTTGTTTAGAGTGAGCTGCCTCGCGAAGGAGCCCGAAAAACCGGTACTGCCTTCGGTCACCATTTCCCAGACCGGATCGAATTCACTCCGAGAGCGCCAGGAAAACCGCCAGATCTCGCGCTCCGAATTCCCGCGCTCCGCCACCCGGCGGTAAAAATCGAAATCGATAATGTTCAGCCGTCCCTGCGGCAGAATGAGGAAACGATCATAGGCCCCGCGCCAGGTGGGTGCGTCCATCCCCGTGCCAGGCGTGTTGGTGCTCACCAGGAAGGGCATGCGGTGGCAGTTCCCGCAAACATTCATACGCCCATCCTCGCGGTTGCCCACGATGTGAAATTGCTTGAAGCCTTCCTCCGCCCGCTCAGTGAGCTTGTTATCATAAGCACGGCGCTGGGCCGGCGGATAGGTCACGTTGAGGAGGAACTTCGCCATGTCGTCCCTCTCCTCGGACGACAGGTGTCCGGCCTTTCCTTCGTCGTTGGTCTCTTTGCTTCCCACCGTCAGCATGGTGGTGGCGAGGCCGCCATCGATGAGGTGCCGGGTGGAGCTCTCGGGTTTGTCGGGATCGCTGTTCGGGGCAACGTGACTCCGGATATTGGCACTGTTATTACCCCCGTAGGGATCCCCGGGGATGCCGTCCCAGTGGAACGGGGCGGTATCCCGCAGCCCGCGCACCGGCATGGTCGAACGCGGCATGATCTGATTCCCCCCGGAGACTATCGGCGTTTTGAGCACCCAGAGGAGCTGATCGGTGTGGCCGTCAGGATGGCAGCTGGCACACGAGTAAGTCGCGGTGGTGGAGGCTGCCGCCTTGTTGAAGGCGATGCGTCCGCGCTTGAAGGCAGGGTGAGTAGGATCCTTCAGAGCAATTGTTCCCCGCACCTTCGGTTTGGCAGGATCAGAGAGGTCGAGCAACGAAACCGTATTGGCCACCGCATTGAGAACCCACGCGGCGGAAAGCTTTCCGCCCGGACCCGTTTCAAGGGCAATGCCCCGTGGCACGGAGCCCACCTTTACCCGCCCGAGGATCGCTCCCTTGCTCGCATCAACGGTGAAAACCACGTCCGAGCCGGCCGCACTCGCCACCAGGGTGGAATCGTCATCGCTTATTTCGATCGCGTAGGGCGTGGCAAGGGCCTGGTCGCGGTCCGGGTGCTTCGGGGGTCGGGGCTCAAGATCAAAGAATTCCGGCTTCGCTTTCTCCCCGGGCAGCACCCTGGTAATCTGATTCAGGAAAGCCCTGTTCTCCAACTCCGCCAGCCCGTGCTTCTTGGTGCCGGATCGCCCGTTCGCATCGTTCCGGGCATCCGCCTGGGCGATGAAGACGCGCCCCTTGGAATCCACCGTAAGGCCGTAGAGCAGCGTCCCGAGGGTGTCGACCGTTTCGATCAGCCGGTCGGTCCGGGTATCAAAGACGTAGAGGTCGCGGTCAGGCACCCGGGGGTGCTTCACGATGTCGGTCACGTGCCCGAGGGAGAGCACATTGTTGTTGGCAATCGAATGCTCGTGCGCGTTGAAGGTGACCAGTTCGCCGTCGATCCGGTAACCCCCGGAGAGCTGGGTCTTGTTATTCGATTCGAAGGGGACAACGTAGAGACGTTCCCCACGCACCACGATTGCCCGCGGGTCCTGAGCCGTGATATTAAGCCGCTTTTCAACCTTGCGCGTCTTCGTATTGACAACCGCGATCCTGTTTTCAGAGGAAAGCGCAACGTAGGCCTTCTCGTTGCTCGCAAAGGCGATCCCAACCGGTTCATCGAAACGGGTCGCCCTGGTCCGGGGATCGAGATCCTGCACCGTGGCCACCACGTGAAAATAAGTGGGGCTCTGCTTCTCCAGGTCGATCACGCTGACGGTATCGGAGACGTGATTGGAAACCCACAGTTCCTTCCCGTCCGGGCGAAGGGCCAACCCTGCCGGATCGATCCCAACCGCAATGCGCCGCACGACCTTCCGCGTCTTGCGGTCAATCACGTCCACGGTATCGGCGGGCGTATTGGCGACGAAGACATGGTCCCGGTTGAGAACTACTGGCCTGGAATGCGGACTCAGGAAAGAGGGGTGTCCCACCGAAGCTGGCTTGGAAGGAGCAGCAGTGGCGAGGCCACTCGCCACCAGGGCAATGCACAAGGGAATCAAAAATTTCATGATGGGCAGGAACTATTCTCCGTTAATGGCGTCAGGAATCAATCAGTTCCGCAAACATCCGCCTCCCCCCCGGATGACTGGAGGGGCGGTTGCAAATGCCCCCGGCACTGGGACCTGGATGGCTCCCAGCTTCAAATAAAGCAATTCACACCGTAGTCCGCACAACAGGGATCTCCCGGAGAATCCCAAGCCTCCGGCAACAGAAAAAGGAGGAGCGGC
>DMYM01000260.1 GCA_003483645.1 Verrucomicrobiales bacterium | reverse complement strand
CTCTGCGACCTCGCCAATACCAGGGAAGCGGTCGAGAACTACAACGTGGCGGTGCGCGAGTGGAACGAAGACATCATCTTCCTGCGCAAGATCCTCCCCGGACCGGCCGACAAGAGCTACGGCATTCAGGTCGCCCGCCTCGCTGGACTCCCCGCCCCGATAATTGATCGAGCAAAGGAGATCCTCGGCCATCTGGAGATGAACGCCGGACGCCCCCAAAGCCAACGATCAAAGCCACCGCAGCCAGCTGAAGGCAAATCATTCCCGCATGCGGATTCCCCACAGATGGACCTCTTCAACACGTAAGGTCACTGGTCACGGCGGAGTTCGGAGAAAGAAGCCGGAAGAGCAGGTCCGTGATCCGGACCGACCGGGTCAGATTCTCGACCCTTGACTCGGAATCGCCATCCCCGATGCTGCCTCGCAGGCATATGGAGATCGTTAAAGCAGTCCGTGAGGCTGGCGTGGTGGGCGCAGGCGGCGCAGGCTTTCCCGCTCATGTGAAGCTCGAGGCGGATGCCGAGTACGTGCTTGCCAATGGCGCGGAGTGCGAGCCCCTCCTGCACAAGGACGCCGAACTCACTGAGGTCTACGTCGACCAGGTCCTGCGGGGGATGGAGTTCTCCATGCAGGCGACCGGGGCCGACAAGGCGATTTTCGGCATCAAGGCCAAACGCACCAGAGCGGTGGCCATCCTGGAGGAGGCAACCGACAGCAAGAAAATCAAGGTCCAACTCTTTGACGACTACTATCCCGCGGGCGATGAGTTCGTCCTGGTCTATGAATGCACCGGGCGGCTCATTCCACCTGGTGGAATTCCTCTTCAGGTCGGAACGGTGGTACATAACTCCGAAACGCTCTATAACATCGCGGAGGCAGTGGATGGGCGCTCCGTCACCAAGAAAATCCTTACGGTGGCCGGGGCGGTGGCAACACCCATGAGCATGGCTGTGCCGGTGGGAATCACCCTGCAGGAGACGATCGACATCGCGGGTGGCGCAACCACCCGCGATTACTCCGTCTTCGTGGGTGGGCTCATGATGGGAAAACTGGTGGAAGATCTCAGCCAACCCGTGACCAAGACAACCGGTGGGCTCATCGTCCTGCCCACCAGTCATCGTCTGGTCCAGCGTGTCCTCACACCCAACAAGGCCATGCACCGGATCGGAAAGTCCGCCTGTGACCAGTGCAGCTACTGTACGGAATTCTGCCCACGCTACCTGTTAGGTTATGACGTCCAGCCGCACAAGGTGATGCGAACCCTCGGGTTCACCGCCAGCGGCAAGCACAACTGGAGCAAGTGGGCGGACCTCTGCTGCGCCTGCGGCCTGTGCACCCTCTACGCTTGCCCCGAGGATCTCTTTCCCAAGGAAGCCTGTGACCAGGCCATCGCGGACCGCAAGGATGCCGGCCTGGAACGCTGGCTCGGGCCCACCACGGAAGTGAAGGCGCATCCCATGGTGGACGGCCGGCACGTCCCTCTGAAGGCTCTCATGCAAAAGCTGGGCGTCACCAACTACAATGTCCCCGCACCCTGGCACGACATCGATTACGAGGCTCGCAAGGTCACCCTCCCGCTCAGTCAACACTTGGGCACTCCATCCAGGGCGGTGGTCCAGGCAGGAGACAAGGTGCGGGTGGGCCAGTTGGTGGCAGACATTCCGGAAGGAAAACTGGCTGCGCGTATTCACTCCAGCATCGAGGGAACCGTCACCACCGTAAACGGAGCCGTCACCATCGAAAAAATCTAACAAGATCTCCCCATGACCAAGAACGCCATCGGCATCGTCGAACTCTCCAGCATCGCGGCGGGGTATTCCTCCAGCGATGAGATGCTCAAGGCTGCCAACGTCGAGATGTTGCTGGCCCGATCCATCTGCTCGGGCAAATACATGGTCATGGTGGGAGGCGAAGTGGCCGACGTGGAATCCTCGGTCGCAGCTGGAATTGAGATCAGCGAGGGAGCGATCATCGACTCCGCAGTGCTCTCCAACATCGACCCAAGTGTCTTCCCCGCCATCTCGGGGGCCAACCCGGTGGACGAACTGGACGCTCTGGGCGTGATCGAGTCCTTCTCGGTGACCTCCCTGCTCGAAGCGGCGGATGCCGCGGCCAAGGCCGCCGACGTGCAACTCATCGAAATTCGCCTCGCCATGGCCCTGGGCGGCAAGGCCTTCGTCACGCTCACCGGCAACGTTTCGGCGGTGCAGGCCGCAATCGATGCGGGCGCCAGCCTGGTCTCGGAAAAGGGACTCCTCGTGCACAAGGTGGTCATCCCGCGACCGCATGAGAATCTCCTCAACGAGTTGGTGTAATACCGCGATTCGTGTCAGCAAAGGGCGCTACCGCGGATTCACACCGCAAAAACCGCCCCAGACCTGAAATCTCGGTGCCGGTGTCGTCCCTCTTGGGGACTTGCCTCCGGGGGGCCACGGGGTGACCATCCGGTATGCCCAGAATTTTTCCGGTCCTTATCCTGGCAGCCCTGGCTCACCCGGCCCTGGCGGAGGATCGCGGGCACGCGGCCAGGATGGCCGCAAGCCAGAAGCTCTTCAGCAGCACGGTAAGGGGCATCCTGAAGGAGCACTGTGTGCGCTGCCACGGGGGCGACAAGACCAAGTCGGGCCTCAACCTGGTCACCCGTGAGGCGGTCCTCAGGGGCGGGGACCAGGGGGTCGCGATCGTTCCGGGGAAGCCTGGTGAAAGCCTCCTCTACCGGGCGGTCGCTCATCTTGAGGAGGAACTGGCCATGCCGCCCAAGAAACCGCAACTCCCCGCTGACGCGATTGCCACCATTGAGGAGTGGATTGC
>DMYM01000519.1 GCA_003483645.1 Verrucomicrobiales bacterium | reverse complement strand
AGGGCGTATGGGGCACCGCTTCCCTCGCGACATCCTCAAATGTACCATCTCCGCGGTTACGGTAGAGCATGTCAGGCCCCGTGAAATCGTTGGACACATAGAGGTCCGCATCTCCATCGGCATCATAGTCAATCCAGGTAGCGGAAAGCGTGAAGTAAGCACCCTTGATCCCCGCCACCCTGGAGACATCAACGAACTGACCGCCGTCATTACGGAAGAGCCGATCACGCTGTCCCGCCTCCACACGCTGCGCCTTGTCCCCGGGCTTTATCAGGATTTCCCAGTACTCGCTCAGCTCGGGAATTACCACCGGGATTTCCTTTCCGTCACTCTCCCGGGGGACGAACTTCACCCTGAAGTCTGTTCCCGGTGGAGGTGCCACCGCAGTGGTCGCAAGGTAGCCGTCAAGATCGCCGTCGTTATCAATATCCGTGAAGCTCATCATCATGCTTCCGCCATTGAAGTCGAGGCCCACCTCCGCGGCCCGGTCGACAAACCTTCCCGTGCCGTCATTTATATAGAGCTTGTTGGGCCGGGTATAGCCACAGGCGTAGAGATCAAGATCTCCGTCATCGTCAATATCGACGAAACTCGCACCGGTTCCCCAGAAGCCCGGATCGGAAACCCCGGCCACCTTGGTAACATCTTCAAACTTGAATCCTCCTGTGTTCCGGTAGAGCCGGTTGCCCCCCGAGGGACTGGTAATGTAGAGATCCGGCAACCCGTCACCATCATAGTCACCCGTGCAGATCCCCCCGGAGGGATTGAGGAAGATAAACTCCTTGAGGACGCTGGCGGGATCATCCCAATGCATGCCGTAGTCAATTCCCGTCCGCCCGGCCGGGAGCGCCTCAAAGAGGGCCTCCCCCTCGGCCCGAACCGCACGGACCGGGAGAGGCCGGGATTCGACAGTCCCTGGTGCCGGGGCCACCCCCCCGCGGTCAGGATCCCTGCCGGCAGACGACCCTGCCGGTTTGTCGCAACCCGCCACCACGAGCACCAAGGGTATCGCTGCACCAGCAGCAAGCAGGTGGGAAATCGGATTCATTGCTCTCTTGGGGTGGAACCTGCCACCCTGTCAGCGGCGTGGCAACCATAGCTACAAAAAGGGCAACACCCGCCACGGAACATCCGGGCGGGTGCTGAAAGAAAAAACTGCTGCCTCTCTCTACTGAGAGCGTCGCCTCCGGAGGAGCAATGCGAAACCGGTAAGACCCAGCAGACTGAAAACGGCTGGCTCCGGGATCACACTATCCGCTCCCAGTGCGATACTCGCATCGACAAAGGACTGATCCGCCGCGTTATCCCAGATGCGGAACTCCTCGAAGGTCCCGTCGAGGGTGCCATCATTGATCCAGGTCGAGCGACCGAGCCAGGTGTTGACATCATTGATGTCCCCCAGAGTCCGGGGGGCAACTCCGTCAACAGTCACGTGAACCCCATTGCGCCAGTAATTGATGATGCTCTGGGTTCCGTCACCTTCTACCGAAACGGCAAAGTGAAAGATCTCACCAAAGGTGGTATTCAGGTTCGAGTCCAGGGTCGTGACCCCACCGCCGCCCGGATCCTCATTACGCCATTCAATCCGTTGCTGGTTGTAGTTCCCACCACGTGAGGCTGACAGCATGAGGTAATCGAGTCCCTGCGTACCGCCACCATTGGTATTGCCGGGACCTGTGATCTCACCAGCTCCCTCAGTGAAGCCAAAATCGAAAATCCGCGTCCAGCCTCCACCACCACTTGAGTCAACCGAGACCCAACCTTCAAGAGTCACGGTGGAATGGACCGAGATCAGGTTATTGGGGAGGTCGCCGTAGGCTGCCCGCCCGTTCAGTGAGTCCCCCCCGGGAAGGTCAAGTCCCGTCCCGGTGAAGTTGGCGCCGTCACCCCGGACGAATCCAGTTGCTCCCCCGACAGAATCCACCAGAGCGGCCCCATCGGCAGCTGAGCCCGCAGCTTCGTTGAAGCTCCAGCGATGGATGAGCGCCGAGGATCCCGGGAGGACCGTGCTGGCAAGCACCGCCAAGGGAAGGAATAGTCTATGCGTTTTCATGATGTATCCTCTGGGCTTGCTGCCCAGATGTGACGAATAGCTCATTCCACCAATTTCTCGGACCCGGTCAATAGAAAATGTGACTAATGCAGACTTCTCAGCAATTCATGAACTTTCACTAATGTAATGTAGTTTTTTGGTCTCGAGATTCTCGATCACCTGAATTTGCCCTGAAGGCCAGCGGATCGTGAGTCGATCCACTTGCTTGGCCGAACCCAGGCCAAAGTGAATGGAGTTACTGGCCTGTGAGCGGTAGGAATTCACCGGGAATTGATTTCGCACGATCAGGCGACCTCCTGCCTCAGCGACCAGACGGGCTCCAATTCCATGCCGGTTGCTGGTCGTCCCGCGCAGCCGAACTGCAACCCAGTTTCCTGCTGGAAAACGGTTCTCGAATATAAGGACCGCACCTCCTCCCGTCTGGCGCACAATCAGTTCCTGCCGCCCATCTCCCTCAAGATCAGCAGCGACACAGGCCCGGGCATCTCCATCGCTGTCTGCCCCGGTCAGGTGACTGATCTCAAGAAAGCTCTCTCCTCCCATACTGAGAAAAGCCCGGTTCCTCTCATAGCTGCTCAGATTGTTCTCCCAGTTGATCCTGAAGGGATCCTCCACCCATAACTCTCCCAATGAAGGATCGGGGGCGCCAGGACAACTGGCAGTAGCTGAGCGGTTAAATGGTTGTGACACGACAACCTGCCAGAGACAACTTCAGCCATCGGGCTTGCCCCGTTCCTGGCTGATGAACCCTGCGGTCGCGTACAGGTCGAGCCAGCCGTCATTGTTGAAGTCCGCCATGCACGGACCCCAGGCCCATCCAACCGCGTTTACTCCCATCACGGTTCCAACCGGGGAAAATCGCTCTCCTTTCTGCCCGAGGTAAAGCTGACTCCCATCAACCAGCCGTTCGAGTTTCCGGACAACCTGCCTGTCATATTCGCCCGGGGGAATATTTCCCATGACCCGCTGCCCGGCCTTGGAATACATTTCCCCGATATAAAGATCGGAGTAGCCATCGTTGTTGATGTCCCCCGCCGTCATCCCCATTGAACCAAAATCGGTTGGCTTCTCGTTCAGTTCCTTCCCCTGGAATTGTCCATCCGGGCCATTGAGCAGCAGGATTCCATCTCCAAACTCGTCGATTACATAAAGGTCCGGCCTCAGGTCATCGTTTGCATGGAACCAAACTGCGTTGCTGGTCGAACGCTGACCGCCATCGAGGGGGGCCCCATTGGTCGCATCCTCAAATTGCCAGCCACCGACATTCCGCAGCAACTGGTTGTTGGCCAGCTTGCCTGCCTTGCCGTCAATCCAGGATCCCGACTTGAACCCGCCTCCTGCTCCTCGGGTGACATAGAGGTCGACCTTTCCATCGAGGTCGTAATCTGCCAGCGAAAGCCCGGTGGGTTTCACCTGAGTTTTTTCCAGAACCTGCTCCCGGGTGCTGGTCTTGAATTCTTCCCGCGACATCCCGATAAGAAAGGAGGTCAGGTTACTGCGCTCCGTGATGTCCTGAAAAAAACGACCGTTCAGATTACGGTACAGGCGGTAGCCATCCGGGTGGTGGGCAATGCCGTGGATGAGATCCTCCCAGCCGTCGCCATCCAGATCGACAAAAGCCGCAAAGCCCCCTCCCAGGTGACCACGTATGCCCAGGGCCTGCGTCCCTTCCCGAAACAATCCCCGCGGCTGGCCAACGAAAAAGCGTGAACCTCGCATGTCGGTCACGAAGAGGTCATGGCGCCCATCGTTGTTGAAATCACAAAGGTAAACTCCGCCCGTGTTCATAACCCTCCGGTTACGGGGCTCCTTCCAGTTATCCCAGAAGAGAGCATTGTTGATTCCACGCCCGGCAGCTACTTCGGTCATGAGAGGCTCCCTGGCATGCCCAAGCACCGCACGTGTCACATGCATGGAGACAAGCCACCCCGGGGCCGCAAGCCGCTCCTCGCTCAAGGCCGAGACTCCGAACTGAAAAAAGAGGGTGAGCTCTCCCCGGGATCCTGCCGGACCCTCTGCAAACACCTCGATCTTTCCAGTCCCGGACCAGGATCCTCCGGGGTTGTCCCGCTCCTCCGGAAAGAGCGTGATGACATGAGTCCGCAACGTGAGATCGGCGCGCCCGCTCTGATCGAGTTCCGCCAACCTTCCCAGGATCCAGTCGGCAATCCCCTCCCGCTCTACACGCCGCGATTGACTGCTGCCAACCTCTTCGCGCACCGCAAGGATACCAGCCTGGAAGGATTGGCCTTTTCCGGCAGCTGGATGCAGTCCCTTGAACCCGGGAGCAAGGATATCAACCAACCTCTGGCGGTTCCGTGACTGCAAGGCTTCTGCAATCCGGGAAAACCCAATCTCCTTCAGGAGATTGGAACGATGCTCGGCATCCCATATGTAACTCCGTCCCTCCTCACTGATGAGCCTGGGCGGATCGTCCGGCTCCCGGGCCACGCGATCGCTCTCATCCTTCTCGGAACAGGAGCAGAGGAGCAGGGCCACCACCCAGCAGGGTGCTGACCTTGCCGCGAGGAACTCCGTCATCGGTCCGAGCATCACCTCTTTCCCTCCGTATCACCACTCCCAGCCAGCCTCGGACAGTGGCCCGGCGATGTTGTCTCCAATGAAATCGAGAGACCTTCTACTGACGATCTGCCCCGGTGGCCCGAAACTTTACACAACGAACCCGGTGCCGGGGTCCCCGGACTGCACCCCGCGAGGACGATGCGTCGGAGGAGACTGAAAGGGCTGGCCATCATGAAGACTAACAGTCCCACGACTCCCCCCGCAAGCCCGTAAGCCCGGCGCATCAACGCCCTGGAAAGAACCTCGTATCAGGGGTGACGGACCATCAATTCCTCTGGCTGACGGGGACGACAGGGTATGAATTGACCTCTCTCCAAACCGTGGTATGGTTCCCGCCATGCTCCGCAGAGTATCAGGTTCCGGATTTGCCATCGCGATGATCCTTCTCATCGCGCTGCGGATTCCTGCCTTCGCCTTTTGCGCGTGCGACCAGCATGTCATTCTCAACAATGGTGCCTGCTGCCCGGATCAACCGACCGCCCAGGCTCAGGAGTGCGGTTGCTGTCCGGCCGAGACCGCTGCCAGGAGCGAACCCTGCCGGGACTGCGTGATCGTTATTTCCCTCAATCCCGGCGACTTCAACTGGTCTGCCGAGAGTTCCCGGGCCAAGCGCGTTGAGGAAGCCCCTCCGGTGCTCCGGGCCGGTTTCCAGGACGATCTGCGCCCGGACCTTTCCCGTGTTTCTCTCCACGGTTCCATCCGTAACTCTCCGCCCTTGGAACCGTTTCCGGTCCTCCTGCAGATCCAGGTCCTGAGACTTTGAGACCCGCGCGGCCGACAGCGCTGCTGTTGTGACCCCGATGCACTGCTGCTCCCGGCAGCACTGCGCCCGCGCATTGACCGATAGAACCCCGGTCTCCCCCCAGTCTCCAACCACAGGACCATTCCATGACTCTCGAGAAACTCACCTCCCTTCAGGATCCCAATCCGAAATCGCCTCCCTCCGGCGGGAGACGACTGCCCGCCGCTCTCCTTCCCATCGGCCTGCTCCTCGCCTTCATGGCGATCTTCGGGCTGATGTTCGGTTCACGGCTCCTTCCCGTCACCGAAGTGCGCACCGCTCCCGTCATTGCGCTCCGCATCGCTGCCGGAAAGAACGGGGCGCCGGGTTCCGATTCCTCCCTTCCGGCTCCCGTCGGCCAGGGCAAACTCCTCTTCCAATCCTCCGGGTGGGTCGAACCGGACCCCTACATCATCAATGTCCCCACCCTCGTCAGCGGAGTGGTCAGGGAGGTGCTGGTCCTGGAGGGCCAGAGCGTCAAGAAGAACGACGTTCTCGCCACCCTGATCGATGATGACGCGAAACTCGACGTCCAGGAAGCCACCCAGGCCATTGCCACTCTCGACGCCACCCAGGTCGCCCACTGCGCCCAGCTCCCGGTTCTCAATGCCGAGATGCACGCCGTGCAGGAACGGATCAAATCCGAAAAGGCCCTGCACGCCGAACTGCTCGACACCGCCACCCGCCTGGCCTCGATCCGGCCGGGATCCGTATCCGCCCAGAAGGTCCGTCAGGCGCAGCTCAAGGTTGACGCCCAGAAGGCGGTCATCGACGAAGCTACCGCAAACCTCGCCGGTGTGCTCGCCAAGATCAACAAGGTGGACCTCGAACGGATCACGGTGAACGCAAGAATCAGTGCCGCTCAGACCGAACTCGCCCGCAAGCAACTCGCCCTTGAGCGGACCGTGATCAAGGCTCCCGTCGATGGCATTGTTCTCAATCTCCACGCAGCACCGGGGAAAAAACGAATGCTGGAGAGCGCCGATCCCTCCAGCGCCCTCATCGTTGAACTCTACGAACCAGGGAAGTTGCAGGCCCGTATCGATGTCCCCCTCACTGAGGCCGCCTCTCTGCAGGTCGGGCAGCCGGTCATTCTCACCACCGACCTCCTCCCCGACGCCAGGTTCAAGGGAGAAGTAACCCGCATCGTGGGCGAGGCCGACCTGCAGCGCAACACCCTCCAGACCAAGGTCCGCCTCCACGAGCCCGACGTCCGCCTGCGTCCTCAGATGCTGGTGCGCGCCAAGTTCTACCCGGGTGGAAAAGCCGATTCCGAAACAGGCCCCTCCAGTGGCGGACCGCGCCTCGCCATCTTCGCGCCGGAGGAAGCCCTCTTCGATCGTTCGCAGAACTCGGCCCGGGCCTGGATCGTCGAGGACGGCCGCGCGCGGCTTCGGACTCTCAAGGTGGGTTCCGGAGAGCGCGAGCAACACCTCCGTATCATCGACGGCCTTCGCCCCGGCGATCAGGTTATCCTGCCCCCCTTCGGGGACCTGGAGGAAAACCAGCGCGTCAGGATCACCAATCCCTCCTGAGTGCCGCGATCGACCAACACCCCCATTTTCACGTGTCCACCTCCCTCATCCAGATCCGCAATCTGACCAAGTCCTTCCGCAAGGGCTCCAACCTCATCACGCCCCTGGAGAACCTGAGCCTCGAAGTCTCCCGGGGCGAGTTCCTCGCCCTCATGGGACCATCCGGTTCCGGGAAGACCACCCTGCTCAATCTCATCGCCGGCATTGACACTCCCAGCAGCGGGGAACTCATCGTCGACGCACAGGACCTCGGGAGCCTTTCCCGCGCCGGGCTCACGAAGTGGCGTTCCCTGCAGGTGGGCTACATTTTCCAGCTCTACCACCTCGTCCCAATCCTCTCCGCTTACGAGAACGTCGAACTTCCCCTGCTTCTGCAATCCCTCAGCCGCGCCGAACGCCGGACCCGGGTGGAAACCGCCCTCGAACTCGTGGCACTCTCCGACCGGGCTCACCACCGTCCGGCCGAACTCTCCGGTGGCCAGGAACAACGTGTCGCCATCGCCCGGGCCATCGTGCACGATCCCGGACTCCTCGTGGCCGATGAACCCACGGGAGACCTGGACGGAGAATCCGCGGGCTCCGTGCTCAACCTCCTCCGTTCCCTCTCCCGTGATCACGGCAAGACCATCGTGATGGTCACTCACGATCCCAGGGCCGCTGCGGTGGCGGACCGCACCCTCCATCTTGAAAAGGGGCAACTCGTCACTCCCGAACCGGCACACAGATAACCAGAACCCCGGTCCCATGCTCTCCCTCGCTCTCAAGAACATCTTCCGGCATCGCCTGCGCTCCATCCTCACCATGGCAGGGGTGGCGGCCGGCATGTTTCTGTTCACCGCGGTGGAAACCATGCAGTATTCCCTGGCCCGGGTCACCAGGGCCGGGGCCGACGACACCACGCTGGTCGTCTACCGGGAGAACCGCTTCTGTCCGGCAACCTCCCGCCTCCCGGAATACTACCTCCCCACCATCGAAAAGATCGAGGGCGTGCGCGAAGTCATTCCCATCCAGATCGCAGTCAACAACTGCGGGGCCAGCCTCGATGTCATCACCTTCCGCGGGGTCCCCGCCGAAAACCTGCGCAGGTACAACCCCGGCCTGAACATGGTCGCCGGTTCCTTCGAGAACTGGGCCAGACGCTCGGACGCCGCGCTCGTGGGACAGACCTTCGCCCAACGCCGCGGACTCAGAACCGGTGATAATTTTGAGGCGGTCGGCATCAACGTCCACGTCGCCGGCATCATCCAGTCGGAAGAGAGCCAGGACAACAACGTCGCCTATGTCCACCTGCCCTTCCTTCAGCAGGCCTCCAACGTGGGACTGGGAACCGTCACCCAATTCAACGTCAAGGTCGATTCCGCCGATCTTCTCGACCCGGTGGCCCGGAAAATTGATGCCACCTTCCAAGCCGACTCACAGCCCACGGCCACCCGTCCGGAGAAGGCCTTCTTTGCCGAGACCGCCAAGCAGATGATCGAACTCATCGGCTTCACCCGTTGGCTCGGACTGGGAGCGGTGGCCGCCGTCCTCGGACTGGTTGCCAATGCAGTCCTGCTCATCGTGCGCGGTCGCGTCAAGGAAACCGCCATCCTGCAGGCACTCGGGTTTTCCCGGTTCCGCATCGCCAGCCTTGTCGCCTCCGAGGGTCTGCTCCTCGGACTCCTGGGTGGCGCCCTGGGAGTAGTCTCCGCCTTCCTCTTCCTGCATTGGCAATCCTACACCCTGGGCAATGAGGGTCTCACCCTCGCCATCACTCCCAGCCCAGCTGTCCTCCTCAAGGGTCTCCTGGTCGCATTTGTCCTCGGCCTTGCCGCCTCTCTCTACCCCGCCTGGCGCGCCTCCCGCCAACCCCTCGTCGAATCCCTCAACACTGCCTGATCCCTGAAACTCCAGCCCGGGCTCTCCGGGCTTCTCCCCATGCTCCCCATCACCTACGCCATCCGGAATCTCTTCCGCGACCCTGGCCGCCTCTTCCAGACGGTGGGCGGCAGCGCGTTGGTGGTCCTCCTCGTGATTGCGGCCATCGCCCTCAATCATGGCATGGAAGAGGTGCTCCAGACTTCCGGTTCGAGTGCGAACGTGATCCTGGTGGGAGCGGGCAGCGAGGAGAGCGTGGAACGCTCTGAAGTCCATCTTGATGCGGAAGCAGCCGCCGCCACCGGCGTCTCCGGCCTGGCCCGTCCTCTCGGCAGCACCGCTGCCTCCGGTGAGATTGTCTACATGGCACCCCTCAAACTGGCGGGGGGGCAGGAGCAGCCTTCCCTCCTCCGCGGCGTCACCGAAAAGGCTCTCCTGGTCCACAACCACGTCCGTCTTCTCGAAGGCTCGTTTCCACGACCCGGAGAGGTGATGGTGGGGCGTCTCCTGCACCGGCGCTTCGGGGTTCCCGCCCACGATCTTGCCCCCGGCAAACGCCTCTCCTTCGGCAGGACCGCATTCACGGTCTCCGGTGTCTTCGAGGCCTCCGGGACCGTCCTCGAATCGGAAGCCTGGTTCGACCGCAACGACCTTTCCACCCTCACCCAGCGCGACACGCTTTCCGCCATCTATCTTCGCCTCGACGACGCCGAATTCGACGATGTCCACGTCTTCACCCTCCAGCGGAACGATCTCGAACTCTCTGCCATCCGGGAGGACCTCTACTACGAGAAACTGAGCGTCTTTTACGCTCCCATCCGGGCCATGATCTGGATCACCACCGCCCTCGTCGGGGCGGGCGCCATCTTCGGAGGACTCAATACCCTCTACGCCGCCTTCGCCTCACGCATCCGCGAGATGGCCACCCTGCAATGCATCGGCTACACCCGGCGCGCCCTCCTTCTCTCTTTCATCCAGGAGTCTCTCCTCGCCACCCTCAGCGGCTCACTGATCGCCTTCACCCTGGCGCTGGTTCTGCTGGATGGCCGCAGCATCCCCTTCTCGCTCGGCACCTTCACCATCGAACTCACTCCCGCCATCATTCTCGCCGGGCTCGCCACCGGGGTGAGCCTTGGAACGCTCGGCACGCTCCCCCCCGCGCTGCGGTGTCTCAAGCCCTCCCTGCCCGTTGCTCTCCGCTCCTCGTGACCCTTAGCCCCATGCCATCCTGCTGCTCCAAATCCGAACCCGAACAACCGGCCCAGTCCCCCTGCTGCGCCCCCGGGCGGAAGATCGACTGGCTCTTCTGGTCCTGCCTGGTGGTGGTCGCTGCAGCCTACCTTGCTCAGTTGTTCTTCCACCGCTCCCTCGCCGACTCCCGCCTTGGTGCCTTCACCGACGGCGCCTTCGAAATGACAAACAGGATGTGGTGGGGCATCCTCTTCGGCGTCGGGGCAGTGGGCCTGATCGGGATGATCCCGCGCGAGTTCATCACCGCCATCCTCGGGCCGGGCGGACGATTCTCCGGCATCCTCCGCGCCTGCGGGGCCGGACTCCTCCTTGACCTCTGCAACCACGGCATCCTGATGGTGGGCATGAAGCTCTATGAACGGGGCGCCTCTCTCGGCCAGATCTTCGCCTTCCTCATCGCCAGCCCCTGGAACTCCCTTTCCACCACCCTCATCCTCATTGCCCTCATCGGCCTCCCGTGGACGCTCATCTTCATCGCCCTTTCCGCCGTGATCGGCATAACCACCGGGCTCATCGCAGAGTTCCTTGTGCGGACCGGCGCGCTTGCTCCCAATCCCCACCAAAAGGACCTGCCCCCCGACTTTCAGTTCTGGCCGGCTGCCAGGCACCGTTACGCAGCGGCCACCTTTGACCGCGCCTTCTTCCGGGGTCACACCAGGCGGGCCCTGGCGGAGTCCCGCATGATCGTCCGCTGGATCCTTCTGGGCGTCGTTCTCGTCGCAGTCCTCCGGGCCATCTTTGACCCCTCGACCTTTGCCCAGTGGTTCGGTCCTACGGTGGCCGGACTCGCTCTCACCTTCCTCGCCGCCACTGTCATCGAGGTCTGCTCCGAAGGCTCCAGCCCCCTGGCCGCCGATCTTCTCACCAGGGCAGGAGCCCCCGGGAACGGCTTCACCTTCCTCATGGCGGGCGCAGCCACCGATTACACCGAAGTCCTGGCCCTCCGCGAGACTACCAGGTCCTGGAAGCTCGCCCTCGCCCTTCCCCTGCTGGCCTCTCCTCAGATCCTGATCATCGCCTGGCTCCTCAACCAACCGCTGCCTCTCTAGGCCTTTCAACCAAGACCCACCAATTCAACCAAAACGACATGACCATGAAATCCAGTTCCCTCCTCCTCACCATCCCACTTTCCCTCGCCCTGATGTCCTGCGACAGCACGAACAGGGATACGGGCAAGGACAAGGACCCGGACGACTCCGCTCCGCACGCCCTCTCCACGGTTCTTCTCACCGAATCCCCGGAGGGTGCAGTCACCATCACGCAAGCCCGTCAGAATCCGACCCCGGGAACCAGGGTCATCCTCTCCGGCAAGGTCATGGGCAACGAGAGCCCGATCATCAAATCCCGCGCCCTCCTCACCCTCGGTGATCCCACCAAGCTGACCTCCTGTGACCTCGTTCCCGACGACCCCTGCGAGACGCCCTGGGA
>DMYM01000217.1 GCA_003483645.1 Verrucomicrobiales bacterium | reverse complement strand
GTCCGGGTTGTAGTAGGCGCCCTGGCCGGGAAGGATGCGCCAGAAGTCGAAACCGACCGGATGCGAATGGAGGTGCCACTTGCCGATCATGGCAGTCTGGTAGCCCTTGTCGCGAAGGAGCTGGGGAAAGGTCTGCTGCAGGCCGTCGAAATGCGACGAATTGTTATCGAGGAAGCCGTTCAGGTGGCTGTGCTTGCCCGTCAGGATATTCGCACGGGAGGGACCGCAGATGGAATTCGCACAGAACGAGTTTTCGAAAAGCATGCCCTCTTTCGCGATGCGGTCGATGTTGGGGGTGGGAGCAATCTGATCAAACAGGCCGCCGGGATAGGCTGAGATGGCATTGCAGGCGTGGTCGTCCGAGAACATGAAGATGATGTTGGGCTTCTGGCCCATGGCGGAAGTGGCCAGTGTGCTGAGTCCGAAGCCGAGAAGATGCGTGAAGATGCGATTCATGGGAGGGGGAAGCAGAGCAGAGCGGGGCGCGCCGGACAAGCCCGGCAGATCGTTATACCCCGGGATGATTCTCCTGCAGGGGATCCATACTTCGGGGGGCAGCTGTTTTTGGAGGCTCTCCCCGTGTGCTGGATTCGGGCGAGGGCGAGGGCGAGGCGGAAGGTTTTGGTTTTAGGGCAGGGCACGGGGTGTTAGAGGAGCGTAATGTTCTTGCTTCCCTCTCTCTTTTCGTCGACCTGCAGGGACTTAATATCGCCGTTTGGATCCGGGACCGCTAGAACAAGCCAATGCGAGCAGTAAACGCCCGACAAGACAGAAGAAGAATGAGAACGGTTGGAAGGGTTACGGTATTCCTGAACTGCCTTTTGCTGGGTGGATCCCTGGTCGCTGATGAAACGGAAATCTCGTCCGGGGCGGTAAGATCTGCGATCGAAAAGTCGATCCCGCTTCTCGAAAAGACTGCGGCAGGAACAAGCGAGCACCGAAGGTGCTTCACCTGTCACGGGCACGCCATGCCGGTCCTGGCCCTGGTGGAGGCGCAGCGACGGGGATTCGCCATTGACGAGAAAAACCTGCGCTCCCAGCTCGAGCATACCGTAGCGGATTTGAATCTCGGCAAGAAGCGCTACCTGGAAGGCAAGGGGCAGGGCGGAGGACACACCCGCGCTGGCTATGCGCTCTGGATGCTCAGTGAGGCCGGTTGGAAGCCGGATGAAATCACCGGGGTGGTGAGCGGCTACCTCGTGCACGACGAGAAGGCGGATCACTGGCGCAGCACTGGCAACAGGCCGCCCACGGAAGTCAGTTCCTTCACCGCGAGCTATCTCGCTCTTGAGGGTCTGGCTGGGTTTGGGACCGGGAAACAGAAAGAGCGCATCGCAGAGCGACGAAAAAAAGTCCTCGCATGGCTGGTCCGAACGAAAGCAAGGGAAACGGAGGACCGTGTCTTCCGCCTCCTGGCTCTCAAGCAGTTGGGGGCTGAGGAGGAGGCCGCCAGGGCGGCGGTGGAGTTGCGCGAGACGCAACGCAGGGACGGGGGCTGGGCCCAGTTGCCCGGCGAGGATCAGAAGAGCGATCCCTATGCTACCGGCTCAGCGCTTTTCGCTCTGCGTCGCGGAGCGGCCCTCGCTCCGGAACACGAAGTTTACCGGAGTGGTCTGAAGTTCCTCTTGAATGCCCAGTACGATGATGGTTCCTGGTATGTGAAGAGCCGGAGTAAACCGTTTCAGACGTATTACGAGAGTGGTTATCCGCACAAGAAGGACCAGTTCATCTCGATGGCGGCGGGGAGCTGGGCTACCCTGGCATTGTTGTTTGCGGTGGAAATGGAAGGGGAGCTCGACTGATGCTCCTCGAAACCCATGCCAGAAGATGATGAGAGGGTGAGCTCCTTCCCCCGGCGGTCAGGTAGAACTCAACCCCGGGGCGACATCTTGAGGGGCCTGCGTGTTGTCCCGGGAATTCTCGGGTTGTGGGTTTACGCCTTTTGCTCGCCGGCTACGGTGGCTTCGGAAGATCTTGCCCGACACCTGGAGGCAGCCGGGCATCTGGAGAAGGGGCAGTGGAAGGAGGCCCGGGAAATCTACCGTGAACTGAATGCGAGGGCCCGGGAGTCGCTTCGGCCTCACGCCCGCCTGGGATTCGCAAGGGCGACGGCTGGTCTTGGTAAGCATCGAGATGCCATTGATCTGCTCCGTGCGTTTCCGATTGACGGGTCAGGAGAGATGGTAGAGCGCGAACGCTGGCGCACCGCAGTGGCGGTAGAACTGGGAAGGATGCTGGGTCGCCAGGGCAGGGTGGAAGAGGCCCTTGCCGAACTGGAGAAGGCGTTGGTGACTCTGGGAACGAAGCGACAGGATGTGGCGGGCCGGGTCTGGGTGCGCCTGGAAATGGCGTCGCTACTGGCCGGGTCGGAGCGGCGCAAGGCAGCGATCAAACTGCTCACGGAAAGCCTGCCGGAACTCGAATCCGTCGAGCGAGCCGGGTTGCGGGCCTGCCAGAAGGCCCGGTTGGCGGAGATTTACATGGCGGACGGAGAGCGCGACTGGGCGGTGACCCTGCTGGAACAGATCCGGCACGATCCGCAACTTGACCGGCAGCAGTTCATGGCAGCGGAAGCCCTGGTGGAGGGACGGGAGTTGAAGAAGGAAGTTACCGGGCGGTTACGGCTGCGAAAGGAAGACGATTACCTGGCAATCGAATCGGAGGGACGCTTTGAGCTTCGCATCGCCGGGAAGAAAAACAAGGGGCAGCTCCGGGTAAGTGATGCAGGCCGAACCGTCACGCATTGGTTCAACCTGGAGGACGATCCTTTCCGTACTACCAATCTCGTTGGCTCAGGGTCACTCCTGCAGGTGTCCGATCCCGCAGCCGCGGATCAGTTTCGCAGCACCGGCCCCGGGACCATTGAAATCCTGGAAGACCTGCCGGCCCGCTTTCGCTTCCGGCGTCGCGACCTTGTCAGTTCGGGGAGTCGATTCGAGGAATATACGATCTATCCGACCGGCCAGGTCTTCGTGTTGATCGGTGATGAAAGGTCGCCTGCCGCGGAGTCAAGATCGCAGTCCGTGCTGACCACTGCCTGCAACGGCAATCTCAACTGGTGGCAGGTGACGGATTCAGGCATGGGTTGGCCGGGCGCGCCCATCACCCGGTCCGAAGGATGCCTGCTTCTGGCCTCGGGCCTTTCGATTCCCTCCAATCGTCGCTCATTGCCGGACGATCTTCTCCTTTTGCCGAGCCGGGCCGGTCGCTACCTGGTTACCCTGGACCCGCAGGACCCCGCGCGATGGATGTTCTCTTTTCCGGAGGCCGGAGAGGGTGGGCGGATTGCCATTCAGCTGCGGGTCTTTCCACGGAACCTCGATTCACTTGACGCGGCGGAAACTTACCGGAAGGACTACCAGTCGCCGGCGAAGTTGCGGATGCGAGCGGGCAAAGTGGACACGGATGAGATCGGTGATCTGAACGCTGACGGCTATAATGAGAGTGAAGGTTGTTACGTGGTGCGGGGAGGGCGGACGGTTGTGCTGGATGCGGGAGGGAATGATCGAATGCAGCCTGCCATCAAGTTTCTGAGCTCCGGGGTGAATGGGATTCCCGATGTGCTGGTCGATGGGAAGCTGGCGGAGCGTTCCGCCTACAACCTGGCCTGGCTGGAGGGAGATGCCCTTCTCCTGCACTGGCTGGGAACAGTTTCCGCAGGAGAGCGCATGGTATTCAGTCTGAGATAGAACGGCGGTGGTGTTTTAAACACAGAGGGCCGGTGAAACTGTGTTACGCTGTCCTGCGATGAGCCTGAAGGTCGTGTCATGGTTGTTGCTGGCCGCGAGCATGTTGCTTTCGCCTCTCCTCAGGGCCGGGCAGGACGAGGAGCGCAAGGAGCCCCGGGCGGGATTTTCGCGGGCTCTTCAGTTCAACTACGAAACGAAGGGTGGGGTGAAACGGGAACGTCGTGTTTTCCTCTGGTATCCAACCACCCGGAAAGAGGTCAGATTCCGCTACGGTGGCCAGCAGGGAATGATTGCGCCCGAGGCACCGGTGAAGGAAGGAGCTCATCCTCTCATCGTCTTCTCGCACGGATTCTGCGGGGCGGCGGACCAGAGTGTGTTTCTGATGGAATCCCTGGCACGGGCGGGATACGTGGTGGCTTCCGTGCACCATGAGGACGCCATGCACGCCGGGCAGCGAAAGCGGACGGCGATGCCCAACTTCCTGGAGGCAAAAGAATGGCAGGAGGACAAGTTTATCGACCGCAGGGAGGACATGGTGGCGCTCCTGAACTTTGTCCTGGGGCAGAATGGGCTGGAGGGTTCGCTTCTTCACAAGCGCCTGGTGCCGGGCATGGTGGGAGGTGCCGGACATTCGCTGGGCGGCTACGCTCTGGTGGGCATGGCCGGAGGACGGGATTCCTGGAGGGAAGAACGGGTGGGGGCCATCCTCCTTCTCTCACCCTACGTCCTGCCCTATCTCCACCATGGCAGCCTCAAGGGGGTCACCGTTCCGGTGATGGTGCAGGGCGGCACCTGGGACCTGGGGGTCACGCCCTTCCTGAAACGATTCTACGACCAGCTTGAGAGCGCGAAGTATTATCTCGTTTTGCGCGGGGCGGGTCATTTCGCGTGGACCGACCTGAACTCCGCAGGCAGCACCACTACCGAAGCGCTGAAGAAAGGGAATCCCAGGCTCATTGCCGAATACAGTATTGCCTTCTTTGACCGGCACCTGAAGGAACTGGATCGCAGGAAGGCGCTGGTTGCCCGTGGCAAGCAAGTCCACACTTGGAAGGCGAACGGGAAGGCGGAGTAGGGTTGGGTCCGGTGGCGAGGTGGCTCGCTCTGGGATCGCGCAGCCTGTCCCCGAAGTGCAACCCGACCTCTGATTTGAAGAGAGCGCAGTGGTTGATGGCGAGGAGGGCGTAGTCCCGTCCTGGATCAATCTTCTCCTGACCTTGCTCGCCAAACAGTCTGCGATGGGTTACAACTCCTGCGGATGAACTGGTACGAGCACGGGGTAATCCGCCAGCAGTGGATGCTGCTTCTCCTGATCCTGGTGATGTGCCTCATCCAAGGCTTCCAGATGTTCGGCCCGGAAGGTGCGGATGACCGTTTTATGGTTGTCCCCCTGGAGGTGACCACCAGCTGGCAGGCGGTGCGGAGTGGAGATGCGACAATCGATGACGTCTCCACCTTTTCGACCCTGATCAGCAACACGTTCCTGCATGGTGGGGCCTCCCACCTCGTGTTCAATCTCCTCTTCCTGTGGATCTTTGCCGCCCTGGCGGTGGAACTGCTGGGAACGCGCTGGATGCTGGTGGTCTATTTCCTGACCGCTGTCTCCGGTTCGCTTGGCCACATCCTTCTCAATCCCCACGAGAATCACCAGTTGCTGGGAGCTTCCGGAGTCGTGATGGGGTTCGAGGGACTCTATCTCGGGATGGCCGTGCGGTGGCGCCTGCCGGATCCCCACGTCTTTCCCATCGCCCGTCCCATTCCGCCGGTCAACCTGGCCGTCCTGACCGTGATCGGGATCTCTTTTGATTACTACCAGTTGATGGAACACTCCCAGAGCAACGTGGCCTACGGTGCCCACCTGGGAGGTTTCATCGTGGGGCTCTTCATGGCCTGCTTTGTTGTGCCCAGACCGGGGTTGGCAGAAAAGCGGTAGCTCCCTGCGCCGGTGTCAACCGCGTGCGGAAGAAGGCGGCGGCCTTAATCCGGAGGCAGGCGGTGTACTCGATAGTAACGCTCGGCCGACGGGAAGAGAATGAGGTTGTCCAGAAAGGTGACGGTTGCTCCGGTCGCCTGAACCGGATCCCCCTGCGACTGCCAGGCCCTGAGATTGTCGGAAACTTCAAGGATGTAGTTCTGTCCCTCCACGCTTGTACAGGTGATCGTAACGGCAGTCCCCTCCTCATCGTAATCTACCGAACGGATGATCGGGCGGATGGGAGTCGGGGCGGGCGTGAATCGGGAGAGACGGAGATAGCGGGCCGCCACGTCGAATTCCGTTGATGGAGCCTGGGTGCCTCCTTCCGAGGCGATTTGCGCGACGAGCCCGTATTCCTCTGAAATCCAGAGATAGCTGCGCACGAACGACTGGCCCAGCTGCACCGGAGTACCCACGACGTCGGCCACTGAATCGAAGAGGCTCAGCTCGTTAATGCGCAGGACATCCACCGTGCCCAGGGTGGGCAGGGTGAGGGTTCCATAGCCATCAACGAAGGAGGTGATGGTGACGCCCACATTGACCGGAACGACAAGGTCCCCGATGTCGATGGAGGTGGGATAGGAGGCCGGGACGGACCATGAATCGAGGTAGTCGATGGTGGCGGGATAATCGACCACAGGATTGTCGAATTGCGTCACCGGGTTGGTCGGGTTGCCTGCCGGGTCGTGAAAGCCGTGCAGTTCCCGGCCGCCAGGGGTGAGGTTGAAGAACGTCCAACCGGTCCGTCCATCTGAATCAACCGTGCGCAGCTCCGTTAGTTTGGCCCCCGCGAAGGGACCGCTGAACGGAGATTGATCAGCCGGGAGGATTTCGTAATGATAGGTTTCGTCATCCACGCCCGCCGAAAAGTCCCACTGGAACGGTCCCCCCGTCCCCATGATCAGCCCATTTACGACCGTCAGGTTCCCCTGGTGAGTCAGGAAGGAGCGCTGGACCCCGGAGGTCATCTGCAGGTCTGCGAGTTCGACGGTGATTTGTGCCGAGGCGGTGAGACTGCCGAGGACAGTTGCGGTGGTGAGGGAAAAGCCGAGGGGTTTCATCTGTGCAGGAGTGGCGGGATTCTGGGAGCGCCGCTGCGGGCCGGCAACGAACCGCAGCCGAATAAAATACAGGGGTAGCCGGGATTTTCAAGGCGCAGAAGTCAATGAAGTTGATTGATTCCGGGGTGCGATCTGGCGCCTTCCCCCGTCCCCAGTGGGAGAAGACATGACGACGGGCAAGGTTGTTCTGCGAATTGGCGATTGTGAGGGATGGCGCTTGTGCGCTATGTCATACCCGGTTTGAGGAGTCGCTATCGAGCAGGTTTCCGGGTGGTCGGTCAGGCGTGCCTGGCCCTCGCTGCCCTGGCCGGGGGCTTCGCCGCGGACGAGGCTGGAGGCCTGCGTTTCTTTGAGGAGAAGATCCGTCCGCTCCTCTCCGAAAACTGTTTTGAGTGTCACGGGCCGAAGAAGCAGAAGGCAGAGTTGCGTCTCGATGCGAGGGCACTCCTTCTCAAGGGGGGCGAGAGCGGACCGGCCATCGTGCCGGGGAAGCCCGGCGATTCACTTCTCATCGAGGCGGTGAAGTATCTCAGTTCGGATCTCGAGATGCCGCCAAAGAGGAAACTTGGCAAACGCCAGGTCGAGGATCTGACCCGCTGGGTTGCAATGGGGGCGCCCTGGCCGGGGGGCGAGGCGGTGGCTGCAGACGGGGATAAGCCGGAAAAGGAGTTTGAAATCAGCGAAGAAGACCGTCGCTACTGGGCGTTCCAATCGTTGCGGAAGGGAGGTGAGAAGCACTTCGATGAGATCATCGAGGCAACGCTCGAGGAGAAGAATCTCATTGCCAATTCCCCTGCTCCGCGGGAGGTCCTCATCCGGCGCGCCTACTACACCCTGCTCGGTCTTCCCCCGAGCTTTGCAGAGGTACAGACCTTCGTTAATGATCCGGATCCGGAGGCCTTCCTGAAACTGGTGGATCGCCTGCTGGCCATGCCGGAATATGGTGAACGCTGGGGACGGCACTGGCTGGATGTGGTGCGTTTCGCGCAGAGTAACGGTTACGAGCGCGATGACGAGAAGCCGTACGCCTGGCGCTATCGCGACTATGTGATTGCATCCTTCAACCAGGATAAGCCATACGACCGTTTTGTGCTGGAGCAGATTGCGGGCGACGAGCTGCCCGATGGAGGAGACGAGGGATGGATTGCGACCGGATTCCACCGGCTGGGGGTGTGGGATGACGAACCGGACGACAAGCGGGCGGCGGAGTTTGACGGGCAGGATGATATCCTGAAGACCACCACGGAGAC
>DMYM01000020.1 GCA_003483645.1 Verrucomicrobiales bacterium | reverse complement strand
GGGTGTTGAACTTCATCTTGTGCCAGGCGTCAAACTGGAGCGAGAGGAGAATGTTCAGTTCAAGGTGGACGTGGCCGCGTTCCCGGTTGATGCCGGCACCGGTGTAACCCATGCGCCCCACCACATGTCCAGCCGGGATGCGCTGGCCTTCCTTCACCGAGGCACTGGCCAGGTGAGCATAGAGACTCAGGAGAGGGCCGTTGCCCCAGTCGTGTTCGATTACCACATATTTTCCGTAATTGCTGCCACCGGCACTGCCCTGAACGTAAACGACCCGGCCCAGGGCAATGGCCCTGACGTCATCGAGTGGGCGTCCGGCGGAGTCGCGCTTGACAGGCTGGATGTCGATGCCCTCGTGGAAGCGGGTGGGCACCACTCCCTGCTGGGTGCGCCGGAGGTTACGGACAAATCCATAACCGCCGCCCTGCCAGGGCTTGCTCGTCTCGCCCTCGAAGGTGCGATAGACGTACATGTAGAACTTCTCGGGATTTTTGTCGAGAAGGGCCCGGTTGTCGGTGGGCAACTGGAGTTTGAGAGCCTGGCCAGGGCAGAGGAAGGAAAGCGCGAAGGCAAGCACGAGGTGGAGTCCGACGCGGAAATGGAGGTGAGTCACTACTTCTTTTTGATTCTCTTTTTCCAGGTCTTGGGATCTTCGCCGATGCGCGGCACATGCTGGTCGGCGAGCTTGACCTCAGCAAGCGAAACCCATTTCCAGATGACGACGAGCCCGTCATTGACCGGTTTGTCGATCAGGACCGCATCGCGGACCTGCCCATTGACTACGGCGAGGAGGAGTTTGTCCTGATGGGCCGTGCTCATGTTGCGGAGCCGGTTGGAGGCCATCTTGTTGAGCTGGAAGACGATACCGTAGGAATTTCCGTCGTCGGCAGGAAAGGAGCGGAACGCTACGATATCCTTGGTGCTGATTTCCGCGGACTTGCTGAACAGGACTTCCTTTCCCGCGGTCAATTGCTTGAATGCCCGGCGATCACCCGGTTCAGCCTGGAGGTGGAAACTGACGCTCAGATCAGGCGCTTTCTTCCCGGCTGCGGCAAGGGTGTTCGGGAGGAGCGCAGCCGCCATGAAGATGGCGAAGGCGAATGATCGAGGCATAGAGATACAAAGCACCTTTCTCCGCAGGACTCAAGCAGAACCGTGAAGGTGCCCCCGCCTCGTCAGGGAATCCAACGCATTCCGGAGACCGGGAACAGGGTGCAGGGTTGTGCAGGTTGGAGCACCCTTGCGATCGACCTTACTTGCCGGCTGCTGTGCCAGGCAGGAAGCGGTAGTAGACCTCCAGCATGAGCGTGGCAAGAGCGGTGACGTAAACGGGATTGTTGCGGGCCGCGGGACCGGGCTTGGGTGGGGCGGGCCAGGAGCCGTCGTTGTTCTGCGAATTAAGGAGTTGGTCCCGGAACATCTCGTTGTACTTCACCCAGCTCTTGCCACCATTGTTCATGGCTGCCTGGCTGGAGTAGTAGTGTTCGTAGAGGTTGCAGGGACCGACCTTGTAGTCGAACTGGGATTTCTTGTCGATGTACTTGATGCCCTTGCGCGCGTTGGAATTGGACGCGCCCTTGTGCTGCTGAAAGCACAGAGTGCCGGCACCCACGAGGGTGGAATGCCCGTCACCGAGGGGGGTGGGGCCGGAGTAGCCGAATCCTCCATCTGCAGCCTGGCAGCGTTCGCAGTATTTGAGGGCATCCCGGATGCAGCCATTCATGTTGCGGAACTCGAGTCCGGTGTGCTTGCCTGCCTTGAGGGCCTGGAGTTGCCAGGCGGTGATGGACATGTCGCCGCCACGGCTGCCCGCTTCTTCATAGGAGTAGTCCCAGCCGCCGGATTTGTTCTGGTTGTCGATGATCCACTGGATGCCCAGTTGCGCGCTCTCCTGCAGGTTGGGGAGCTTGACGCCCAGTTGGCTGCAGAAGGTGTAGGCTTCCGCAATGGCGTAGGCTGCGATGGCGTGGGAGTAACACCAGTGCTTGTCCTGGGGGTTGGAGGCCATGCGCCCCTTGTTCTTCTGGCTGTTATCGACCAGAAAGATGATCGCGGCGGTCACCGTTTCGCCGAATTCTTCGGAAAGGGGTGTTTCGCAGTGTCCAAGGTAGGCAAGCAGCGCAAGGCCGGTGTAGGCGACCTTGGTGCCTCCGCCCCATGAACCGTCCCCACCCTGGGTGTCCTGGAGGTAGCGCAGGGCCTTGACCACCGCTTCCTCACACTTTTCGTTGCCGCCATTCTCCTTGAGGCGCTGGAGGCGGTCCTGCGGGGAACAGCGCTTGCGCATGGTTACGGGGATGTTTCCAAAACCACCATCACCACCGTCACCTCCATTGCCCCAGCCCTGCCCGAAGTCGTCGCCGCTTCCGAAGTCGAGATTTGGTTCGGCTTCCGTTTCTGGGACCGGTACCGCCGTTGGGGAGGGGGTGGTGGAGGCAATCACCCGGGCCGTGGAGGAGGATGGCGCGGAAGGTTTGCGCTGAACCTGGGGGTTCACTTCCTTCTGGTCCATGGTGTCCTCCTCCGGTGCTCCGGCCTGGTAAGTCACGATGGTCGGGGACTTCATGAGGAGACTGGGCAGGAGGATGAAGAGAAGGACGAGGATCACGAGGGCCATGACAAGGAGGGCGATCACCACGGAAGTGATGACGGAGTTCCTCCGCTGGGCTTCAAGGCGCGCTTCCGCTTCGGGGTTAATTTGGGCGTGAAGACTCATTCTGGTCTGTTAACGAATCGCCCTGAAGAAACCTTAGGATCTTTATTCTGGCAAGATCCGAGACGGGGCGGGGCTTGCGGCAAAGCCCTGATTCTGCGAACAAGTGGCATGGAAATACGTGCGGGCGTTGCAGGGGCAGGGTCGATGGGCCGCAATCATGCCAGGGTCTACGGTCTTCTGGAAGGGGTGCGGATGGAGGCTGTTTTCGATGTGGATCCGGCACGGGCCCAGGCCGTGGCAGCTGAATTCGGGGGCGAGGTGGTGGATTCCCTGGAGGCCCTGGCGGAGCGCTGTGAGGCTGTGAGCGTGGCCGTGCCCACCGAGCATCATCTCAAGGTGGGCGGAGCATTGATGCGCCTCGGAGCCCATGTCCTGGTGGAGAAGCCGATTGCGGGTAACGAAGTCGAGGCCGAGGAACTTCTCCGGATTGCGGGGGCCACCGGACGTGTGCTGCAGGTAGGCCACATCGAACGCTTCAATCCCATCCTGCGGCAACTTGAAGAACGCCTGGACCGGCCGCGCTTCATCGAAGCCCATCGACTCTCGCCATTCCCCAACCGCAGTCTCGATATCGGAGTGGTGCTCGACCTCATGATTCATGACCTGGAAGTGATCCTTCACCTTGTGCGTTCACCGGTGACCAACATCGACGCGGTAGGGGTGCCGGTTCTCACCCGGCACGAGGATATTGCCAATGCGCGGGTGCGGTTCGAAAATGGATGCGTGGCCAACATCACAGCCAGCCGAATCAGTCCGGAACAGATGCGCAAGATCCGGGTCTTCCAGGAGAACTGCTATCTTTCGCTCGATTATCAGGAACAAAACGGGAAGATATCCTGGATCGAGTCGGGAGGAATTCAGCAAGCCGAGGTGGAGGTCGATCCTTCCGAGCCACTGGTAGCGGAGCTCAAGGCCTTCGTCGATACGGTGCGCGGACAGAAGGAACCCGAGGTGACGGGGCAGCAGGGAGCCGCCGCCCTGGAAGTGGCGTTGGAGATCACTCGTCTCATTCAGGCTGATTCGGAAAAGCGCGGGATCATGCCAGCCCTGGCGGCGGCAGCAGCCGAGGAAATGGAGTGATGCCCGTTTCTTTCAGTTCCTGCCCGGGCCGTTCATTTTCCCGGAGGAGAGCGAGGGGTAAGCCGAACCCCGGAGGCAAGTCTCAGGGTGAGACCGGTTTCTCGCTGGCGAGAATGCGCAGGTAGCCGGTTTGTTGCGCCGAGGCGGGTTGTGAACCACGGAACAGAATGGAACTCGTACCGTCCCCATTGTTGACCCGTCCAAGGTAGGTCGGACCTGCGGTCCAGTCGATGAGGTTGATTGATTCCTCCGCCGAGAAGCTGATCGCGTCGGCACCGATGTGCTGGCGGAAGGCGATGACCGGGTGCGGATTGTCACTGTCTTCCAGCATGATGTCGATCAATCCTCCGCTCTCCGGGATGCCGGGATCCTGCCCGCCCGCAAATTCGAGCAAGGCGGCCAGGCCGTCGTTGTCGTCATCAGAGAAGAGATCGGTCACATTCGCGGCGCTTTTCCAGTCAGCCAGATCGATGGCGTCGCTGTCACTGGGATTGCCACCCGGCAACGCACTGGTCCGCCAACTGGTCGGGAGGGTGGGGTTGTTGGAGCCGGGACACATGAGGACAAGGGAGTAGCCAAGTCCGTCAGCGCTGGTGGGCCAGGGAGCTTGGTGACTCCATGTGAAATCGGCGATGGGCACGCCGAAGGCATCGGTCAGGACAAGACGTTCGCCTTGGTTTGCCAGTTTGCTGGTTCCGCCGCTCTGGTAGCTGCCGATGACCGGGTGTCCGGCCCCGTAACGTTGGGTGAAGGCGGCTTCCCGTCCGACAAGGAGGCCGTGCGCACCCGGTGCGAGGGTGGACTCCGGGAACTGGTAGTCGATTCCATTGACGAAGTGGAGTCCTGTAAGGTCGATC
>DMYM01000290.1 GCA_003483645.1 Verrucomicrobiales bacterium | reverse complement strand
TTCATGCCGGCATTGGTAAAGAGGAGGCCGGGGGACTGTGGGAGCAGGGAGGCCGAGGGCACGATGGCGTGCTCCTTCTCCTTGAAGAAGTCCAGGAAGCTCTGGCGGATTTCCGCGGCGGTCATGAGGCGGAGATTTGGAACCGCATTCGAAGCTCTTAGCAAGGCTGGAGATGCCGAGCGCCCCAAGTCGTCGGGACTCCGGAAAGAACCTGCCCTTGGGAGAACAGGGGCCGGAAGGGAGTGTAGATTCACCACCGGCTGAAGCAACGTCTCACCCCGGAACAGCAAACCAAACTTCCGGACGCCTCCCTCAATTGAGGGAGAAAGGGAATGAATTCACCTCGTGAACCTCTCCCGGTGTAATACCATGGGCAAGTCGTCCTCATCAGCTCTTAGAGAGAGGTTGACGGCGACAGGAGCCCACTCTACGCTAACTCTCCCGAACTACCTTTCCCCATGAAAAAAGAGCTTTCCGGAAGCGTCCTGGCGGCGCTCCTTCTCCTTTGTGGCATTACACCTGCATCCGCTGATTCGATCGCCCGGATGTGGAACGAGCAGAATCTCGCTGCTGTGCGGCTCTCCTTCCCCGATCCGCCTGTCCACGCCCGCAACCTCTTCCATGTCTCGGTGGCGATCTACGATGCCTGGGCGGCTTATGACCCGATTGCGGTGGGCTACCTGCACCGCGAAAGCGCGACCGCGGTAGATGTGGCGGTGGCCCGACACGAGGCGGTCAGCTATGCGGCCTACCGAGTGCTCAGCCACCGTTATAATACCGTCAAGCACCCCAACACTCCGGCGGCCAATGCCCTTCAGGCGCAGAACCAGTTCGATATCCTGTTAACCATCCTTGGCTACGATCAGAACATTACCACGACAACAGGCGACACGCCCGCGGCAGTGGGCAACCGGGTGGCCGAGACCATCATTACCTGGACCGCGAACGATAATTCCAACGAGGTCGGCGGTTATACCGACAACACCTACGCGCCGGTCAATGCGCCCCTGATCTTGGAGTTCGCGGGGACGACCATGAACGATCCCAACCGCTGGCAACCGCTTGAGTTCGTGGAGGCCTTCTCGCAGACCGGCCAGCCCCTGACTTTCACGATCCAGAAATACATCGGGTCACACTGGCGCGAGGTCTGGCCCTTTGCCCTCAGTCGCGAGCCCGCCGTGATGCTCTATTTCGACCCGGGTGGCCCTCCGCAGCTGGAAGGCGATGGCGACGAGGAATACAAGGCCGGGAATGCGGAGGTGATCCGCTACAGCAGCCTGCTCGATCCAAGCCTGGCACCGCAGAAGGATTACTCGCCGGGCGCCATCGGCAACAACCCCGTGGGAACGAACGACGGGACAGGCTACGCAATCAACCCGGTCACGGGCGCGGCCTACGCCCCAAATCTGGTGAACGAGGGGGATTTTGGACGGGTAATAGCGGAGCACTGGGCGGACGGCCCGGACTCGGAAACCCCTCCCGGGCACTGGAACGTGATTGCCAATGAAGTGGTTGACCACCCGTCCTTCGAACGACGGTTCTTGGGCACGGGTCCGGTGATCGAGGAACTCGAGTGGGACGCGAAGATGTATTTCCTCATCAATGCCTCGGTGCATGACGCGGCGGTGGCGGCCTGGACCTGCAAGCGCGAGTACGATTACGTGCGACCGATCAGCAGTATCCGCTACATGGGCGGTCACGGGCAGTCGAGTGACCCTGCCGGCCCCTCCTACAACGAGGAAGGCCTGCCCTTGGTGCCGGACTTGATCGAGGTGGTGACCGCCAGCACAACCCAGGCGGGCCAGCGGCATGACCATCTCGGGCCGGGGGCGATCGGCAGGATTGCGGTTCGTGCCTGGCAGGGGGAACCGGCCGATGTCGAGACCCAGATCGGGGGAGTAGACTGGATCCTGGCGGAAGACTGGGTTCCCTATCAGCGCGACACCTTCGTGACGCCCGCCTTTGCGGGGTATATCTCAGGCCACAGCACCTTCAGCCGGGCGGCGGCCGAAGTCCTTGTTCGGCTCACCGGAAGCAAATTCTTCCCGGGCGGGTTTTCCTCCCACGAGGTGGCGGCAGGCGAATTGGCGTTCGAGGCCGGACCAACCGCGAAGGTAGAGCTGCAATGGGCCACCTATTATGACGCGGCCGACCAGGCCGGCATTTCGCGTCTTTACGGGGGTATCCATGTGCCAGTCGATGACGGACCAGGTCGGATTGTGGGGTCAGAATGCGGAATTGGCGCGTGGAAACTTGGTATCAAGTACTTCGACGGGAGCATACTGGAGGAACGTCCAAGGCTGACAGTGACGCCCTTGCCCGGCTCCCAGTTCCGGCTCGATTGGACCCAGCACCGGGGCCTTTTCTACAAGGTGCGACGCAGCGGCGACCTGCAGGGCTTTACGGATGAATTCCCCTTTGTGCGGGCGTCAGAGGATCGCGCGTCCTACACGATCAGCCTTCCCTTTCCCAACCCTGCTCGGGAGTTCTACCAGGTAGAACAGGCCGAATAGCAATGACGCGTCGCCTGATCATCATGCGCCACGCCAAGAGTTCGTGGAACAGCCCGGCCCTCTCTGATCACGGACGGGCGCTCAACGGCAGGGGACGCAGCGACGCGCCAAAGGTCGGGACCGTTCTGGTGGAGCGGGGATGGACGCCCGAGCTTGTCCTGAGCAGCGATTCGCAGCGAACGCGCGAAACGTTTGCGGGAATGAGCGAGCTCTTTCCCTCCGTGGTGGAGGCGCGTTTTCTCCCGTCCTTTTATCACGCTGGTTTAGGTGCGGTGCAGGACGAACTGCCTGCCGTGCCCGATGAAGTGGCGTGTCTTCTCGTGCTGGGGCACAATCCCGGATGGGAGGACCTGGTGGACTGGCTGGCGGGAGAGGACATCGTGATGAAGACGGCGAACGCCGCCCTTCTCTCGCTTGATCTGGAGAGTTGGAGAGCCGCCCTCCAACCGGGGAAGTGGAAACTCGAGGACATAATCCGCCCGCGGGAACTTTAAACGAGATTTCGCCCGATGAATCCGCAGGGCGACTTCCCGGGATCGCGTTTGCCGGAAGCCCTCGGACTGCTGCCAGAGCGCCCGGCCTCAGTAAGCACCGGCGTTATAGAGCTGACCGTTGAGGTCCTCCTTGCCAATAATGCCAAGCGTGCGTTTCAGCGGCCTGCCATTTTTTTGGTCGAATTCCCTGACGGTGACCCGCCCCGCCCCCTCGCTGGTCTTCATGGTGGCGGGTTCCAGAATGCGGCGCCACTCGAAGTAATAGTAGGTGTCATCCCACTTGGTGAGGGCGACATGATCCTGAGGCTGCAGGCCGCCGGCCCGGTCATGGACCACTTCGAAGGAGACCACCGGGTAGGGGTTCGGGCGGTGCTTCTTGAACAGGAAACAACCGGGAAGGGTGAGGAGGGTCGAGATGATGAGCAGGAGTCTCATCACCGGGAATCTAAGCAGCTGCCTCCCAGCCGGTCGAGAGGAATTCGGCGTTGCGGGCTTGCGGACCGGGTGGTGGGATGATTTCTTTCCGCGCTGCGGACAGGGTAATGCATCTTCGCTTTACAGAGGAAGAACTCGGCGTGCTGATCGATATGATCAGTCTCGCAGCCGAGGTCGCGTCCCTGAACCGACGATCCGGGGCGAAGGAGCGGTTTGCGCATTTTGAAGAGCTGGAGAATACCATTCTCGAGAAGGTCATGCACCTCGGATTCGGCGATATTGTCGAGCTTGATGAAGCCCAGCAACGCTACCGGGTCACCACCGATTACCTGACCCGGTCCTATGTGCAGGAATCGCTTGATGAAATGCGCAACGAGATTTTCTGGGAAGAGCTGACCCTGCGCCTGGCCGAACGAGACGTGATCCGCAAGATAGGCCTGCCTGCATGGAACTCCATGGACGAGAAAGCGCGCCGGGAGCGCACCAGCTCCATTGAGAAGAGTTACTGGGAGGAATTTACCAAACGCGGGATCGATACTCTGCATCTGATCGCGAGGTTCGAGACGGGCTAGAGAGCCCTGGGGCTTCAATTTAGAATGTCAGGGGAGCAGATCTGAAATCCGGATCCGAAATCCAATGTCGGCCCTCATCCAGAAGCGCAAGCAGCACTACCCGGTCTCGAGCTTCCTTCTGCAGTACCTGCAGCACTACGGACGGCGCTCCAAGATTCCACTCATTTACGACGATCTCCTGCGATTTTCGGAGGCCATTCCCTATGAGAATCCAAGCGGGGAAGAAACTCTCTGGCTCACCGTCTCCTTCCCGCCGGAGGTCATGGAGGACCTGCGGCTCAAACTCACCGAGATCTATGCTGTCCTGAAGATCGGGGGAGACCTTTCGCTTGCGGAGCATCTCAACGTGGAACGGATTGATTTTGGTGAATTCGGCAACTCGCGACCCTTCCGCGTGAGGATTACGAACCAGTTCAACGGAAACTCGGACTACTACTACGTCAAAATTGCGGACGCCAACCGCATCTACGGGCTGGAGCTGGAGCACATCCTTTCGCCCAACCGGATCAATTATCTTGTCAACGGCAACACCCTGGTTGAGGAGCACATCGCGGGAGTGCCGGGGAATATCTTCATCAAGGACTACCTGGAGGAGAAGGAACTCAACAAGGTGCGGGTTGCGAAGGAATTCGTGAAGTTCGGTGAGCGCTGCTTTCTCCGCCTGCTGGGCGACATGCGCAGCGTAAACTACGTGGTCGACATCACGCCGGACTTCGAGGAGATCCAGTACCGTGTGCGGCCGATTGACTTCGATCAACAGTGCTACGAGGGAGCCCTCGGGGTTTATCGAGCACATCACTTCCCGGACAATAAACCGGTGGATGAGCTGGTGCGCCAGCACCTCAACCCGACCACCATCCTGCAGTATCGCAGCGAGGAGCGGAGCCAGATGGCCCGCCGGTTCCGGGCGTCCCGCGTCCGCCTCAAGGGCGTTCTTAAAACGATGCGCAAGGACACCATCTCCCCTCCGGAGAAGCTTGCCGAGCTACGTGCGGCCCTTGGAGAGCGGTATGGCACTCAGGCCTTCGAGGCGTGTGAAACGATGGGCGATCTTACCGCCCGGCACTTGCAGTTCATGCTGGAGTAACCGCCCATCCCCGAGGGGTGGCCGCGAGGGAACACTCCAGACACATTGGGCGACATGGGAGCCCGGAGCAGTGGCTCAGTGCGTGTCGAGATCCTCGTCTGATACGGGCGGCAGAAGCGCGATGACCATGGCGTCACGCTGGCTTTGCACCAGAAGAGCAGCCAGTTGCCTCCCTCGGGCGAGCTGGGCCGGATTCAGTTTGGCGATTTCGCTATCGAGAAGGGTCTGCAGGCGGGCAAGGGAGGGAAGTTTCTGGGCCTCTATTTCGATTTTCTGGCGAAGGTCCCGTCGTAACTCCATGCGTCGTTGCCGGAAAAACTGGAGGAAGGAAACATCCTTCATGGTGAAGGGGCGGGCCTTTTTGGCGGCTCCCCACTCGAGGCGGAATTGCTTTTTCTGGCCTTTGAGATCCTGCAGGAGCTTGATCAGGTTGGCGGGGATTCCCGGTGGCGGGCGGGTGCCCCAGGCGGCCTGCCAGTAGGCATACAGTGTGCCCGGGTTTTCAGCGAGGAGCTGGTCGCCCTCTTCCTTCTTCCAGTTTACGAAGATGTGAAAAAGAGCGGCATGAAGAACATCAGCAAGGTGGAGCTCTTCCACCGAGGCTTCCTGAATCCTGGCAGGGTCAATTTTTGGGATCTCCTTGCGGAATTCCGCCATGCCTCCCAGGGGCTGCACCGCTTCCAGCCGCAAGCTGCGTTCTCCCTTTTCGTCGGGATACCCCTGGCCGGCGAGGAGGCCGGTCTCACGCTGGAGGCGGAGCCAGCTGCCGTCGTCGAGGACGAACTCCACGGTTTCGGCCAACTCCCGGACTTCCGCCACCCGGGAGGGGGGAATATGGGAGAGCGGGGGAGATTGATTGGCGCGGATGGAGGCGAGGAAGACGCTAATGGTTTTTTCGCCAAGATGAATTACCGGGACCAGGACGGGGCGGCTGGAACGGGTGAGGCGCTTTTGTCCGAGGAAGGCAAGATCGTCGTAGCGGCTCTTTAATTCTGCGAATCCCTGGACCCGGAAGGTGTCTTGGCCGAACTGTGCGAATGTGGCGCCGACATTGCCTGCCCCGTCGGGCAGCCACCACATCGTTCCCCCGCCGGTGGCGTCGGAGTGCATCCTCACCAGGCAGGCGCCGCTGTCACGATCCTCGAGGATGAAGCCCTGCAGCGGCTCCTCGGCGGTGGGCGATACCGCAGTGTAGATTGCACGGAAACTCCCGAGGGCATTATACTTCTTCCCGAGCTCGTCACTCCATTCCTCCATCGAGCGCTCAGCCCCGAGAAGAGGGGACGCCAATGAGAGACAGAGGCAGGCAAAGAGGGAGGGATTCATGATGTCGGAGTCGGGGATTGGCACCCGTTCTGCCGACAGGTTTTGGCGGACAGATTGCGGCAGGATATTGCATGGATCACGGGAGATCGCGGCGCGGAGTTCAAGGTCTTTTTTCTCATGAAGCAACTAGCCATTGTAATATTCAATCAAGCGCGGAGGATGGTCTCAATCGCCGAAACCGTTGCCATGCAGCGCCCTCCTCCCTTCGTTCTTTCTGCTCTTGCCCTGACCGCCGCCGTCTCCGCTCTTCCGGAAGCGGCTGAGTTCGTGCCCCTGGGTGCGTCGTCCTACCGGCCCGGGGTTGTCATCTCCGGGGCGGGTCCTGCCATGGAGGGATTCGAGGGTAACTGGCTCCCCGCCTACCAGGGAGCGGAATCGCCGGTGGCGGTGCTGGCCGGACTGAGCCGCGCCAACGTGAGCAGCGGGGCAGGGGCGTTCCTCTTTGACGGGCCGGGCGGGGGTCGGGTTGGACGGCGCCTCCGCGCCAGCTTCGACGATTTCACCGAGCAGACGGTCTATTTCAGCGTCCTGGTTCAACTGCAGTCAGCCGGCAGCCCCTACCGGGCCTTCGAGTTTCACAATGGCGGCTTCGACGACGACGGGAACCGGGTTCTCCAGATTGCCACCGGCGAACAGGGGACGGGACCGTTTCCCACCAGCAACTTCGTGGTCCGCGTGAAGGATGGCGGGTTCGTCGACTCGGCGGATCTCGGAGCCGGTGATGCGACGGTGAATCTCTTCGTGGGCAAACTGGAGCTCTCGACCGTTCCCGGCGGGGATCGTCTGGCCGTCTGGCGCAACCCCGATCCATTGAGCGAACCGGTGGCCGGGGATGCCGAGTTCAGCGGCCTCAACATCCACTTCGACCGCGTAAGCATGGCGCGGTTTGGCGAGGATGGTTTGGCCTTTGATGAGATTCGCTTCGGAGCGAGCTATGCCGACGTGACCACGGCGAACCATGTTGCCGCGGCAGACAGCGATCAGGACGGTATGCGTGACGAGTGGGAACGTGTGAACCAGTTGAATGTCGGGGCGGACGACTCCTCGGGCAATCCGGATGAGGACGGGCTGGACAACCAGGAGGAGTTTGAACAGGGCAGCGATCCCAACCTGGCGGATAGTGATGGCGATGGACTCGACGATGAGGCGGAAGTCGCGGGGGGCACGGACCCGGCCCGGATGGATACCGATGGTGATGGACTTGGTGACGGAGAAGAAGTGGCGGAGGGCACCGACGGCTTTGTCACCGATCCTTTGAATGAAGACGGTGATGGTGATGGAGAGAGCGACGGCTTTGAGGTCCGGAACGGAACGGACCCTGGTGATGCGGGCAGCAACTCGGCCCTGCTGGGAATCATCGTGGTCGATGGCCTTCGGGACGTAGCCTACGGGCCGCCCCTCGCGGTGCAGACGATTGAAACGGGGTTCGGGAACAATCAGAGTGAGTGGAATGGGGCCTATGGCCTGATCAGTGGGGACCGGCTCTACCTCATGTTCACCGGGAACCTCGAGCCCAACGGGAACCGGCTGGAGGTTTTCATCGACGCAGGTTCCGGCGGGACCTCGGTCATGCCCACCACCCCGGGGAATGACGGGAGTGATTCCCTTGCTGGCTTGACATTTGACAGCGCGTTCACGCCAGAGCGGCACGTGATCTTCCGCCGCGGGGGAGACCGGATTGATCTCGACTTCTCGATCATCGGATCCTCTTCCTTCGATACCTACCCCCGCATCTTCAGTCTGCTGAATGAAGGGGTGGGGACGACCGGATTCGGAACCGTCAACCAGAGCCTCATCGGGGTGGCCTACAACGGGAGCAATGTCCGCGGGATAGGAGGAAACGCGGGTGCTCCTGCCGACCAGCGGGCGGCCCGCGCGGTGGGCTCCGGCCTGGAACTGAGCCTTGCGCTCAGCGATCTCGGGCATTCGGGTGGGGATATCCGCGTGATGCTTCTCCAGAACAACCAGAACCACGACTACCTCTCAAACCAGTCCCTGGGGGGACTGCCCCAGGGGACCCAGAACCTGCAGGATCCCGCCTTCGTCAACTTTGACCATCTCGCAGGCGACCAGTTCTTCACGGTGACTACTCCGGTCGTGACGCGACTGTCTTTCGACATCTCCGGGGTTGACCGCGCCGCGGAGGTTGTGAGCGTTGAGATTGAAAACCTTCCCGCCGGAAGAACCTTTCACCTGCGCTCCTCTCAGGATGGTCGCGACTTCCAGCCGATCGTCCCCCACCTCAACCTGGACGATGCCACGCCGCAACCAATCCGGGTTCCGCTGGATGGGAACACCCTCCTCCTGCAGGTCTTCGAGGGCCCGGCCAACTGAAGGGGCCTCGTTCCTGCGCGGCCTTGACATTCCGCAGGGTGCGAGCAGCTTCGGGGCGGAGCGCCCTGCCGGGGCTGTTCCTGAACTCCGCGTTGTTACATGTCCTACGATCTCGTTGTGATTGGTGGCGGCCCGGGCGGCTATGTGGCCGCCATCCGGGCCGGGCAGTTGGGGAAGAAGGTTGCCTGCGTGGAGACGGAACGGGTGGGGGGAACATGCCTGAACTGGGGATGCATTCCCACCAAGGCGCTTCTCAAGAATGCCCATCTCTTTCATACTCTGCAGCATCGGGTCAAGGAGTTCGGAATTGCCTTTGACAACCTCTCCTACGACTGGGAAGCGGTGATCGGGCGCTCCCG
The DNA here is from genome assembly GCA_003483645.1 of Verrucomicrobiales bacterium. Classification (GTDB taxonomy): domain Bacteria; phylum Verrucomicrobiota; class Verrucomicrobiia; order Verrucomicrobiales; family Akkermansiaceae; genus Roseibacillus_B. Next base: position 4,434 of record DMYM01000290.1, on the reverse strand, counting down.
CAAGGTCTCCGACAGGCTTGCGGGCGGCGTTGAGTTTCTTTTCAAGAAGAACAAGGTCGATTATGTGCGGGGCTATGGCTCGATTGTGGACAGCACCCACGTGGAGGTGAAGGCGGAGGACGGAAGCATCCAGGTCCTTGAAACAGCCAATATCATCATCGCTACCGGCGGAAAGGCCCGCGATCTTCCCGAGCTGCCCTTTAACGGCAAGAGCGTCATCAGCTCGCGGGAAGCGATGGTCCTGCCCACCCAGCCTGAGAGCATGGTCATAATCGGAGCGGGTGCGATCGGCGTCGAATTCGCCTATATCTACAATGCGTTTGGGACGAAGGTGACTCTGGTGGAAATGATGCCGCGGCTTGTTCCGGTGGAGGACGACGACATCGGGGATTCCCTGAAGAAGTCGTTCTCGCGTCAGGGAATCGAGTGCCTGACGGATACCAGGGTGACTGCCACCGAGGATCGTGGAGACTCAGTGAGCGTGACGGTGGAGAATGCCAAGGGCAGTGAGGTCATCGAAGCGGCCGTTTGCCTGGTGGCGATCGGGGTGGTGCCGGTTCTGCCGGGCGGACAACTCCCCGAATTCACCGACCGGGGCTGGATTCAGATTGGAGATCGCTACCAGACATCGATGAGCGGGGTCTACGCTGTCGGGGACATTGCCGGGCCGCCCTGGCTTGCACACACGGCGATGTTCGAGGCGACCCAGTGCGTGGAGGGGCTCTTCGTGGAGGGGGCTGAGCCGAAGCGGGTCGACGCCTTCCCGGGCTGCACCTACTGCTACCCTGAGATCGCCTCGGTAGGGAAAACCGAGCGGGACCTGAAGGCGGAGGGCGTGGCCTGCAAGGTGGGCAAGTTCCCCTATCAGGCCCTGGGCAAGGCCCAGGCCGCAGCGGAGACCGACGGGTTCATCAAGCTCCTGTTCGGAGAGGAACACGGCGAGTTGCTGGGCGCTCATATCATCGGAGCGAATGCGACCGACCTTATTGCGGAAATGGGCCTTGGACTCACCCTGGAGGCCACTATCGAGGACTTTCACGCCACCATTCACGCCCACCCCACCCTTTCCGAAGGTGTGCATGAGGCCTCTCTGGACGCGGAGGGGCATGCCATCCATTTCTAGATCCGGACGCGGTTGCCCGGGAGGGCAGGATTCATCCTGACTTTCGACTTTGCGGCGTTGGGATAGTCGCATATTCCGGGCCTTGTCCCAGGCTGTGATGTCCGGCTCTGAAAAAGACCAAGTCCGCCCCGCTCTCCGGCAGCTGGGAGACTACCTGCTGGTGGAGCTGGTCTCCGAAGACGAGGATACGCGCACCTATCACGCCCGGCAGATATCGGTCGATCGCGCAGTGATCCTGGTGAGGCTCAAGGGCGTGATCGACCCGACCCGACCGTCGGGAGAGGCGTTTCTGGCGGACGTGCGGGCCAAGGCGGCCATTGAACATGCCGGGATCGGCTCAGTCTACGAGGCCGCACAGGAAGAGGGGGAGATCTATTGGACGCGGGAGCTTCTTCCGGGGGCGGCCTTCGCCCAGATCCCTCAGGAGGGCCGGAAGTTTACGCCCCTCACCATTGTGGGATTTCTGCGGCAGGTCGGGGGAGCTATGGCCTATCTTGCGGAGCGAGCGATTGCGACCCTTCCCCTGGAGCCGGGACACCTGGTCCTGGGTGAACACGAGGTCGTACGCATTGCGAATCTTGCGGCCGCAGGCCAGCCAGATCCTGATGAAAGAGCCCGGGATCTGGTCATGGTTGGGGAGCTCTTCCAGGGGATGCTGGAGACCGACCTTCCGGGGGCCGCCCGCACCTGGAGGCTGTTGGGGATGATGATGGGTCTGGAGGAGGGAATCCAGCTGAGTTGGACGCAGGTCGCCAACACGGCAGGGAAGCTGGAACAGGATCTCGCCTCCGAAGCAGGGGCTGCACGGGCGCTTCAGGCCAAGGCCTCCCGCCGGGAGCGAGTGCGAGCGGTTGGCATCATGCTTTTGGCGGCCCTTATGCTTGGAGTTTTAGGGGGGGGCGGGTTTTTCCTGTTCAACCGCCCGAGTGCGCCGGAGGCGCGCGATCTTTCAGCCATGATTGCGATTCCGGGCGGGACCCATCAGAACCATGCTGGCAAGGAGGTTGAACTGGACCGCTTCTGGATAGATGCCCACGAGGTCACGATCGCTGAGTATGCGGAGTTTCTCAATGCGCTGGCCAGCCTGGAAGAAAGCATGCGCAGCGCCTACGATCACATCACCCAACCGGCCATCAAACTGGATCACCTTCCGGATGACTGGCATTCGGTCCTGAGCACGGCGCGGGCCGGCAGGAATTACGACGGCCTGGACCTCGATCTCAATTGCCCTGTCACCCGCATTGACTGGTGGGATGCCCATGCCTATGCGAAGTGGAAAGGTGGGCGGCTCCCCACTCAGGAGGAGTGGCTGGCAGCTGCGACCCTGGACAGCGAGGAAGCAATCAGCGCGGGCGGGTGGGGCCCGGTTGATCAATCGCCCGAGGATGTCACTCCCCGCAGGATTCATGGTCTGGCGGGAAACGTGGCGGAGTGGTCAGAAAACCCTGAACGCAATCCCGCTTTTCCCATGAATGCCAAGAGTCCGGTGGCGTGCGGAGGGACGTTTCTGGCCCCGGGTGGTGGGGTGCGCGCCCGGATCTGGCTGAACACCCGGGAAGTCCGCCGGAGGGATGTGGGCTTTCGGCTGGTCCGGCAGGCGGCTCCCTGAGAGAGACGAGGTTCGCGTGGAGATTTAGTGAATTGAGCACAAATTATCAGAAACCCGGCGAGTTTCCCTTGCGATGGGAACCGGATACGGCGTAAACCCCCGAGCGCCAGTTATTCACGCCCACCATGTTGCCCACTTCCAGAATACGTCTCCTGGTTTTCGCCCTTGCGGTGTTATCGGCGGGCGAAAGCATGGAGGCTCAGGTCAAAGCGAGCCTCAGCATGTCGAAGAAGGAGTACATTGCCCACGAGCCGGTGGTTGCCACCGTGACTTTGACAAATAACGCCGGCCGTGACCTGCTCATTCACACGGATAGCCGGACAACCCTGAACTGGCTCGATTTCGAAATCAAGAACTCGCGCGGCACTGCCCTCAGCCCCCTGGCGGCAATGAATTTCGGCGCAGTGACAATTCCAGCGGGCCGCAGCATTACCAAGAGTGTCGATCTTACGGGGACTTTCCGCGTGACCGAACCCGGACGATTCCGCTGTAAGGCCGTGGTCCGGCTTCCCGGGGGCGGGGGCCAGTTCGTTACCAACACGGCCTACTTCAATGTCACCCGGGGCCGACGGGTATACAGCCAGCGCGTGGGAGATCCGGCCAGCGGGAATGTGCGTGAGTATCGGCTCTCCATTCATAATACCTCGCGCAAGGCTTCGCTCTACCTTCACCTCATCGACATCCGCACGGGTCGCACCATGCAGGCCTTCCGCATGGGAGACGTCATTACCAGCAAGACGCCGAAGGCCACCGTAGACCGCGGCAACAACCTGCACGTTCTCTTCCTGACCGCGCCCAATATTTACGCCCATGGCACGGTCACGCCCGCGGGGAAGCATCTCGGTACGAAGTACTACAATCCCGCCCCGGGCAGGAAGCCGGCCCTGGCGACCTTCACGAATGGAGAGGTCGTTATCTCCGGTGGGATCTCCTACGATCCCAGGGAGGCAGCGCAGAGCAGAGCACGGCTTCGAAAGCTATCGGAACGCCCCCGGATGACCTATCGTTAGCAGGGGTGGAGGGGGATCCTGGGGGGACTACTTTCCGCGCACCTCCACAAATGCGTTGCGGAGACATGCCGTCTTGGGTAAAAGATTTCTAACAAAATAAGCCTGCACCGGGTTTTCCTGCCCATGTTTTTCCTCCATTCTATCCTCCGGGGAGTTGTTCTTGCCGCTCTTGTGCTCGCGTTCGGTTCGTCGGGCGCCTCCGCCAGGCACTTTAGCCGCGTTGTGATCGATCCGGGCCACGGAGGACATGACCGCGGCGGCTGGACAGGGAAGGTCTACGAGAAGCACCTGGCCCTCGATACCGCCCTTCGACTTGAGCGTTATCTGCAGGCGAGCGGCTACCAGGTGACCATGACCCGCAAGAGCGACACCTTCATTTCGCTCTCCCGGCGGGCTGCGATCGGGAATCGCTATCGCGATTCGATTTTCGTGAGCCTGCACTACAACCACACCTGGAGGCGTTCTGTTTCCGGACTGGAGACCTTTTACTATCGCGCAGAGAGCAAGCCGTTGGCGGAAGCCATTCAGCAGGGCATGCTGCGGCGCGTGAAGGCTTCCAACCGGGGAGCGAAGTTCGGACGTTATCAGGTCCTGCGGGCCTCCCGGAATCCTGCTGTCCTGGTGGAATGCGGATTCGTCAGCAACACCCGGGAGCGGGCTCGCATGAAGAAGGGGGCATACCGCGATGCGGT